>JALYNA010000351.1 GCA_030773455.1 Actinomycetota bacterium | reverse complement strand
CGCCGAGGGCTGGCCGGTGGACGATGTCCCGGACGCCGCGGCCGCCGCCGCCCGGCCCGACAGCGTGGTCGCCCTCGTGCCGGCCGGGACCGAGGTGGACGCCGGCGAGGTCGTCGAGACCCCCGTGCCCGCGGGCGCCCGGCTGCTCGACGTGGTGCGGGTGATGGACGTGCTGCGCTCACCCGGCGGCTGCCCGTGGGACGCCGAGCAGACGCACGCCTCGCTGCGCGGCTACCTGCTCGAGGAGGCGCACGAGGCCTACGACGCGATCGTCGACGACGACCCGGTGGCGATGCGGGAGGAGCTCGGCGACGTGCTGCTGCAGGTCGCCTTCCACGCGCGCGTGGCCGCGGAGGCCGACCCCGGCCGGCGGTTCACGGTGGATGACGTGGCCGGCGACCTGGTCGACAAGCTGGTCCGCCGGCACCCGCACGTGTTCGGGGACGCCGGCCCCCGCGACGTGGCGCAGGTCGAGGCGGGGTGGGAGGAGATCAAGAAGGCCGAGAAGCAGCGGCGCTCGCCGACCGAGGGCGTGTCCCGGTCGCAGCCCGCGGCGTCGTGGGGCGCGGCGCTGGTGCGCCGCGCGGCCCGTGCCGGCCTGTCCACGCCGGAATCCGCTGAGCTCGGCTCGGCCAGCCCCGAGGAGCTGGGGGAGCGGCTCCTCGCCGTCGTCGCCGCTGCGGAGCAGCGGGGCTGGGACGTCGAGGACGCGCTGCGCGAGGCGGTCCGCCGCTACGCAGGGGAGCTGGACGCCGAGGCGGAGGCGCGCGCGGAGCGCTGATCGGCTCCGCGCATCGCGCTTCTCCGTGCACAGCCGGCCCGACTCCTCCACAGCGCCGTTTGTGCTGGTCAACAGGTGTGCATGCGGTCATACTAGAACGTGTACGAACGGGGTGGCGTGGGGTCGGTGGCCGAGCGGGCGCTGACCACGCTGCTGGAGCGCCCGGCCGCCGGGCCACTGCTCGGCGTGGACGTGGTGTGCCCGGAGCTGCTGTCGGGCCGGGCGTGGGCCCACGAGCCCACCGCGCCCCGGCACGGCACGCCGGGCGCGGAGCTGGACCGGTTGCTGGCGGCCGGGGTGGAGCCGCTGGCGCGGGCGGCTGCCGCGTCGCGTCAGATCGTCCGCCTGAGCGCGGTGGTGGCCGGCTCGTTGGCGGAGTTCGCCCGCCTGCGGCCGGCGGCGCTGTTCGACCGGCAGCCCGGGGAGCGCGGGGCGATGTCGGCGGCGACCCGGGCGGCCCGGCCGCGCTGCCCGAGGTCAGCGAGTGGGCGGTCGATGAGGTCGCCCCGACGCTGCGGATCAGCGGCCCGGCGGCCACCGCGCAGCTGGCCGACGCGGTGGTGCTGGCCGAGCGGCTGCTGCTGACCTTGGGCCTGCTGTCCCGCGGGGAACTGTCCCCGGCGCACGCCGGGCAGATGGTGCACATCGTCGGCCCAGTGACCGACGACGGGCTGCGCGCCGACATCGAGGCGCACGTGCTGGGGCTGCTGGGGGACAAGACCCCGCCGCAGCTGGGCGACTGCGCCCGGAAGATCGTGCTGCGCCGGGACGCCGAGGCCGCCGGGCGCCGGCTGGTGGCCGCGGTCCGGGAGCGCGGAGTGCGGCTGCACGACCGCCGCGACGGCACCGGCACGGTCGCCATCGAACTGCTGCTGCCGGTGTGCGCGGCGATCTACCGCGCCCTGGAGGCGCACGCCGAGCAGGTCCGCGCCGAGGGCGACGAGCGGATCAAGCAGCAGCGGATGGCCGACGTGCTGGCCGATCTGGTGCTGCGCCCCGGGGAGCACGGGCTGCCGCCGGTCACCATCGCGCTGACGCTGGTGGCCACCTTGGAGACGATGCTCGGCGGTGCTGAGCCCGGGCAGGTCGAGGGACACCTGGTGCCCGCGCAGATGGTGCGGGAGCTGGCCTACACCTTCGGCCTGCTGCCCCGCCCAGCACCCGACCTCGACGGCCTGGACGGCCGGCCCGGCGGCTCCCCGACCGTCACGGACCGATCGGATCCCGACCCGGCCCAATATCCGGCCCAATATCTTGCCCCGTCTCCTGCCCCGGCCGCGCCACTCGCGTCCCCACCGTCGCCGGCGCCGACCCACGACAGCGCCCGGCAACCGGCCGAGCCCACGCCGGGACCGGGACCCGGCGCCGCTGAGCCGGCGTCACCACCGGGCCCCGAGCCGGCGTCACTGCCGGGTGCCGGGCCGGGGGCCACGCCGTGGCCGACCGGCCGCTGTCGGAGTGGATGGCGCTGGCCGCAGCCTGGCACGAGGCCGCGGTGCGGGCGGGGCTGGCCGGGGCGGCGCAGGCGGTGCGCGACGGCGTGTGGACCGACGGGGAGCTGCGCGCCGTGCTGGACCTGGGCGCGCTGATCGGGGTCCACGACATCGCCGGCACCGGCCTGGCCCACCGCCCGCACATCGCCATCGTCGACCAACTGCGCGGCAGCCTGGTCTGCCTCACCGACGCCACCGCTCTCGGCGCCGGCCAGGCCCTGGGCTCACCACCACCCACCGAGGGCCACGACCCCGGCGCCGAACTGGACCGGTTCATCAAGCTGCGCGACCGGCGCTGCCGCTTCCCGGCTGCCGCGCCCGGGCCCGCACCTGCGACATCGACCACCGCCGCGCCTGGCCGCACGGGCCCACCGCGCACTCCAACCTGTGCTGCCTGTGCGAGCACCACCACCGGCTCAAGCACCAGGCACCGGGCTGGCGGTTCGAGGAGACCGACGACAGCGGCCTGGCCGTCACCATGCCCAACAGCCAGGTACGGATCAGCCACCCACCCCGGTTCGGCACCGACCTCGACCTCCCGCCCTTCTAGCGCGCTGGCCCGCGACCCCACAGGAACTGGCGATGTGACCATCTCCCGGTGACCGCACGCCACCTGCAGACGATCACGACGTCCTGCGGCGTCTCGCCTCGGCAGAATGGCCTGAAGCGGCTCGGGGCGAGGTCGTCTCGGTGACCATCGCGGGCCGGCGGGCCGAGGTCGCGCTCGTCTTGGACGGGTCCTACGAGTACTGGGTCTACTCCGACGCGACGGTGACGGACGGTGGGCGGCGGATGTCGGCCAGCGGTGCATGCGATGGCTGGCAGGACATGCCCTGAGCACCTCCGCACCTCCGCATGGCCGACGCCGCCGTGGTGGTCCTGGCGGCGCCATGGCCGGCACCACGTGTCCAGGCTCTGCTGGGGAGAGGCCGGGCCGCCGCAGACCCGCGCTTGACGAGTGACCCGTCCCGGCCTCGCTAGGCTGCTCCCCGTGGCCAGCATCGATGCCGTAGGCGCGCGGGAGATCCTCGACTCGCGCGGAAACCCCACCGTGGAGGTCGAGGTCGCCCTCGACGACGGGACGATCGCCCGGGCCGCCGTGCCCAGTGGTGCCTCCACCGGCGCCTTCGAGGCGGTGGAGCTGCGCGACGGCGGTGAGCGCTACGGCGGCAAGGGCGTGACCAAGGCCGTCGACGGCGTCCTCGACGTCATCGGCCCCGAGCTGGTCGGCTTCGACGCCAGCGAGCAGCGGCTGGTCGACCAGCGGCTGATCGACCTCGACGGGACGCCGGACAAGTCCCGCCTGGGCGCCAACGCGATCCTCGGCGTGAGCCTCGCCGTGGCCAGGGCGGCCGCCGATTCCGCCGGACTGCCGCTGTTCCGCTACGTCGGCGGGCCGTCGTCGCACCTGCTGCCGGTGCCGATGATGAACATCCTCAACGGTGGCGCCCACGCCGACAGCAACGTCGACGTGCAGGAGTTCATGATCGCCCCCATCGGCGCGCCGAGCTTCGCCGAGGCGCTGGCCATGGGGACCGAGACCTACCACGCGCTGAAGTCGGGCTTGAAGGGCCGCGGGCTGTCCACCGGCCTGGGCGACGAGGGCGGTTTCGCCCCCGACCTGCCCAGCAACCGTGACGCGCTGGACCTCATCGCCGAGGCCGTCCAGAAGGCCGGCTACACGCTCGGCGAGGACATCGCCCTGGCCCTGGACGTCGCCGCCACCGAGTTCCACGCCGACGGCGGGTACGACTTCGAGGGCCAGAGCCGCTCGGCGGAGTACCTGACCGACTACTACCGGGGCCTGGTCGACGCCTATCCGATCGTCTCGATCGAGGACCCGCTGTCCGAGGAGGACTGGGACGGCTGGATCGCGCTGACCGCCGCCCTCGGCGACCGCGTGCAGCTGGTCGGCGACGACCTGTTCGTCACCAACCCCGCCCGGCTGGCCGACGGCATCACCCGCAAGGCCGCCAACGGGCTGCTGGTCAAGGTCAACCAGATCGGCACGCTCACCGAGACCCTCGACGCGGTCAACCTCGCGCACCGCAGCGGCTACCGCTGCATGATGAGCCACCGCTCCGGCGAGACGGAGGACACCACGATCGCCGACCTCGCCGTGGCCACCGACTGCGGGCAGATCAAGACCGGTGCACCGGCACGGAGCGAGCGGGTCGCCAAGTACAACCAGCTGCTGCGCATCGAGGAGGAGCTGGACGACGCCGCCCGCTACGCCGGGGCGGCGGCCTTCCCGCGGCTGGGCGTGGCGGCCGGCGAGTGACGGGTCGCGCCCCCCGATGAGCGCGGCCCGCGGCCGCCGCGCCCAGCCGGGGGAAGGCGGCCGCACCGGCGTAGCGGGCGGCGTCGTCCAGCTCCTCCTCGACGCGCAGCAGCTGGTTGTACTTGGCGACGCGCTCGCTCCGTGCCGGTGCACCTGTCTTGATCTGGCCGCAGTCGGTGGCCACGGCCAGGTCGGCGATGGTGGTGTCCTCGGTCTCGCCGGAGCGGTGGCTCATCATGCAGCGGTAGCCGTTGCGGTGCGCGAGGTTCACCGCGTCCAGCGTCTCGGTGAGCGTGCCGATCTGGTTGACCTTGACCAGCAGGGCGTTGGCGGCCTTGCGGGCGATGCCGTCGGCCAGCCGCGCGGGGTTGGTGACGAAGAGGTCGTCGCCGACGATCTGCACGCGGTCGCCGAGGGCGGCGGTCAGGGCGATCCAGCCGTCCCAGTCCTCCTCGGACAGCGGGTCCTCGATCGAGACGACCGGGTAGGCGTCGACCAGGCCGCGGTAGTAGTCGACGAGGTACTCCGCCGAACGGCTCTGGCCCTCGAAGTCGTAGCCGCCGTCGGCGTGGAACTCGGTGGCGGCGACGTCCAGGGCGAACGCGATGTCGCTGCCGAGGGTGTAGCCGGCCTTCTGGACGGCCTCGGCGATGAGGTCGAGCGCGTCGCGGTTGCTGGGCAGGTCGGGCGCGAAACCGCCCTCGTCTCCCAGGCCGGTGGACAGGCCGCGGCCCTTCAGCACCGACTTCAGCGCGTGGTAGGTCTCGGTCCCCATGGCCAGCGCCTCGGCGAAGGTCGGCGCGCCGATCGGGGCGATCATGAACTCCTGCACGTCGACGTTGCTGTCGGCGTGGGCGCCACCGTTGAGGATGTTCATCATCGGTACCGGCAGCAGGTGCGACGACGGCCCGCCGACGTAGCGGAACAGCGGCAGCCCGGCGGAATCGGCGGCGGCCCGGGCCACGGCGAGGCTCACGCCCAGGATGGCGTTGGCACCCAGGCGGGACTTGTCCGGCGTCCCGTCCAGGTCGATCAGCCGCTGGTCGACCAGCCGCTGCTCGCTGGCGTCGAAGCCGACCAGCTCGGGGCCGATAACGTCGAGGACGCCGTCGACGGCCTTGGTCACGCCCTTGCCGCCGTAGCGCTCACCGCCGTCGCGCAGCTCCACCGCCTCGAAGGCGCCGGTGGAGGCACCGCTGGGCACGGCGGCCCGGGCGATCGTCCCGTCGTCGAGGGCGACCTCGACCTCCACGGTGGGGTTTCCGCGCGAGTCGAGGATCTCCCGCGCGCCTACGGCATCGATGCTGGCCACGGGAGCAGCCTAGCCAGCGCCTTCAGGAGCGTTCATCCGCCGCGCGTTCCGGCGCCGGGTGCACTGTGCACTTCTCCACGTCTGAACTGGTCGCGCGACGTGGAGAGGTGCACAGTCCGGGCGGGTGGAGCCACAC
>JALYNA010000350.1 GCA_030773455.1 Actinomycetota bacterium | reverse complement strand
CGAGAGCAGCACCATCTGCGCTCTCCGCCAGGTCACCACCGATCCGCTGCTGCGGCGGACGATCCGCAGTAACCGGTTGCCCTCGTCGTTGCTGATCGCGCGGACCTGCACCCGATGCACCATCTCGCATCTCCTGCGGGGAAGACAGGATCAGACGAGACCAGGCTGGCCCCACAAGCCTCGAACCGAAACCCTCACCGCACCCGGCAGGCAGGGGCGAAGGTTCGCAGCCGCGGCACTAGGTTCCCCACATGCACCACGACACCGGACAAGCTTCGACCCCGAAACACCGTGCCGGCCTTGCCGGCCTCCGTGTCGCCGTGCTCGGCCCCGGCGGGGTCGGTGGCCTGCTTGCCGGGCTACTGGCCCGCGCGGGGGCGACCGTCACCTGCCTCGCCGGCGCCGACACCGCCACCGCCCTCAACCGGCAGGGCCTGCCCATCGACAGCGGCAGATTCGGGAGCTTCACCGTCCCGGTACGGGCCGCCGAGCGCCTGTCCGAACCGGTCGACGTCTGCCTGGTGACCGTCAAGGCCACCCAGCTGGACACCGCGGTGCAGCGGGTTCCGGCCGACGTGCTCGGCGGTGCGCTGGTGGTTCCCCTGCTCAACGGGGTGGAACACGTCGCGCTGCTGCGGCAGCGGTATCCCGAGGCGGCCGTGGTGGCGGCGACCATCCGGGTCGAGTCGACCCGGGTCGCGCCGGCGCAGATCCGTCATGACAGCCCGTTCGCCTCGATCGAGCTGGCCGCCGGCCACGGCCCGCGCGAGCGGGTCGAGCAGCTCGCCCACGCGCTGCAGCAGGCCAGCCTGGACGTGCGCGTCACCGAGGACGAGGGCGCCATTCTGTGGGGGAAGCTGAACTTCCTCGCTCCGCTGGCCTTGCTGACCACGGACGAGGGCGCGCCCGCCGGTGTGGTCCGCGAGCGCCGCCGCGAGGACCTGGTCGCGGTCATCGCCGAGGTGGCGGCCGTGGCCCGCGCCGAGGGTGCGCCCGCCGACGAGCACGGTGTGCTGCAGTTCTTCGACCAGGTCCCGGCGAGCATGCAGTCGTCCATGCAGCGTGACGTCGCCGCCGGCCGGCCCACCGAGCTCGACGCGATCGGCGGCGCGGTCGTCCGTGCAGCCACCCGGCACGGCCTCTCCGTACCGGTGACCGCCCGGCTGGTCGACGACCTCCGCGCCCGCGGCCTGGCATCGAGCGGGAGTACCCGATGAGGATCGACCGCGTCCGGATCGGCTACGCGCCCGTGCCCATGCGCAGCCCGATGCGCACCGCCATCCACTCGACCACGCACACCCACAACGCCCTGGTGGAGATCTGCGCCGACGGTGTGACCGGCCAGGGAGCAGCGCTCACCCTGGCCGCCGGGCAGGCGCAGGCGGTCTGCCGGGTCCTGGCTGACTTCGCCGGACTGCTGCACGGTCGCGACCCGCAGGACATCCGCGGGCTGGCCGCGCAGCTGCGGCAGCGGCTCAGCCTGACCGGGCAGTCGGGGATCGGCATGCTGGCCCTCTCCGCCATCGACACCGCGCTGTGGGACCTGCACGCCCGTGCCGCCGACCTACCGCTCTACCGGATGCTGGGCGGCAGCCCCGCCGCCCTGCCGGTCTACGCCCAACCCGGCTGGCTGTCCCTGTCCGAGGAGGAACTCGTCACCGAGGCCCTCGCCGTCTAGGAGCAGGGCTTCGGCCACTACAAGATGCGGGTCGGCTCACCGGACTGGCGGCACGACGTCGAGCGCGTCAGCCGCGTCCGCGAGGCACTGGATCCGGCGACCCAGCTGCTGGTGGACGCCAACCAGGGCTGGTCCCGGCTCGAGGCGCTGGCCGCCACGCGGACGCTGGACGACCTCGGGCTGTTCTGGCTCGAGGAACCGGTCGACGTCGCCGACGTAGCCGGGATGGCCCGGATCGCTGCCGCCATCCGGACCCCGGTCGCCGCTGGGGAGAGCGTCTTCGGCACCGAAGGGATGCGCCCGCTCGTCGAGCACGACGCCGCCGCCGTCCTGATGCCCGACCTGCAGCACTGCGGCGGACCCACCGGCTTCCTGCTGGCCGCCGCCCAGGCGCAGCTCGCCGGCCTGCCCATCTCCAACCATCTGTTCATCGAGGTCAGCATCCACCTGCTCGCCGCGTGCCCGAACGCCCTCGTCGTCGAGTACATGCCCGGCTGATGGGACGACCTGTTCCACCGCCCACCCGACATCCGCAACGGCAGCCTGCGGCCGAGTGACGAACCAGGCATCGGGGTCCGCTTCCGCGACGACGCTGAGGCCACCCTCCTCCCGGTGGACTGACCAGCACCTCCCTGGCAGGCAGCCCGACACCCCCGCCGCACCGTCGCGGCCGGCCCGCGTCGGCGACCGACCCGCCCGGCCGGCGAGTAGAAGGGGCCGGTCCTGGCTACGGAAGGACCGACCACCGGCCCGAGGTCCTGACGACAAGACCTCACTTCAGGGCCTAATCCCCGATGCGAACGCACCAACGAGGCCCCCGACCAGCCCCCCGCTACACCGCCGCTACCGGATGCCTCATCTCCTCGATGCGATCGCACCAGCGAGTCCCCCGACCAGACGTCCACACCCCGCGGCCACCCGTCGGCTGGACCAGGTTGAGGCGCGCGCACGTCGGGCGTATTAGGCCACGTTGGTGCCGGTCGAGCCGGCACCAAGGACGATCACGTCGTAGAGGTCGGGCACGGTAGGCCTTTCGGTTGGGTGACGCGGGCGAGGCCGGGGGGACCGCCGGAAACGGTGGTGCAGTGGGCTCGCTCAGCTCGAAGCAGTGTTTAAACCGTCAGGCGTGGCCGGGGGCGCCGATGTCGGTCGGCGCGGTGAGCTTGCCCTCGCTGCTGCGATCGCCACCGGGGCGGCGGCGCTCGCCGCTGCCCGCCAGCCCGCGCCGCTGGCGCGTGCGGTGCCGCGTCGCCCGGGGGGCGGGCAGCGGGTCACCAGAAGACCGGCCCTGCGGGACCCGCTCGACTCCTACCGCTGTACGCGCCGACGCCGGCTGAGCCGACCGCTGAGGGCCGGGCCGCTTCCACCTCGCCCGACATGGCGAGGAACGACCGAGAAGCTGCCACCGCAGAGCCCCGGCGTGACGAGCAGGAACGAGAAGCCCGCCGTGCCCCCGGCGAGGCCCAGGCTGGGGAACACGTCGACGACCCGTCCGGCCTGACCGGGGTTCGTGTCGGCGTGCGGGGCGAGCAGCGCGGCGATCGCATCGGCGACAGCGGTGGTGCTCACCGGCCGCCTCCGTGGGTGGCGGAGGCGGCAGCAGGCCCGGTGGCCGGGGTGGTGGCACTGCTCGCCTGCCGGAGTGTGTCCCGCCGTGAGGGACGAGCGCACTCGATCGGATCTCGCTGGTTGGCCCGGGCCGCCCCGCGGGGGCGGCTCACGGCGCGACGCGGGCTAGCGGTCGAGGTCGGCCTTCATCGCGGCCAGCAGGGCGGCCCGAGCCGCGCCGGTCCGCGCCCGGGGCAGCGCGCGGCGTAGAAGGTCGCCTTCTGCTGGCGGCGGGTCTCGGCCTGCTGGGTCTTGTAGGCGCGCACCGCGGCCGTGGCGGCGATGACGGCGGCCGCCATCGCGGCGAGGGCGCCAACGAGCGCCGCCGT
>JALYNA010000349.1 GCA_030773455.1 Actinomycetota bacterium | reverse complement strand
CCGCTGGCCCCGCTGCTGGACCTCCCCGGCGTGCGGGACGCCGCCGAGGGCGCCCGCGCCGGCATCGACCGGCTGCTGCGGCACCGGCTGATGCGCAACCGGTCGGCCGAGGTCAGCACCGAGTCGGCGCTGCGCGGTGCCCGCGCCTCGGCCGCGCTGGAGGGGGTCGACGTCCCGTTGGCCGATCTGCGGGCGGGGCAGGTCGACCACCCGGTCGTGCAGGGCTCGTTGCGGGCCTCGGTCGCCCTCGGCTCGATGATGGAGACCTGGCCCAGGGCGCCCGGCCAGGTGCTGGCGCGGCTGCACGTGCTCGCCGCGGCGGACCTCACCGACCGCGCCGTTCTCGGCCGCCCCGGTGCGCACGCCGGCCCCCGGCTGGGCGGGCTGTTCTCCCTGGTCACCGGCAAGAGCTCGGTGCCGGCCGTGGTCCTGGCCGCGGTGGTGCACGGCGAGCTGGCCGCGACCGCCCCGTTCGGCACCGCCGACGGCGTCGTCGCGCGCGCCGCCGCCCGGCTGACCGGCATCACCCGGGGGCTGGATCCGAAGGCCGTGTCCGTGCCCGAGGTCGGCTTCGCCGAGTTCGGCCGCGAGGAGTACGCCCGCGCGCTGGCCGGCTACGCCTCCGGGCGGCCCGAGGGAGTCGCGGCGTGGCTGGTGCACTGCTGCCGCGCCACCGAGCACGGGGCGCTCGAGGGGCTCGCGATCGCCGAGGCCCTGCTGCGCGGCTGAGCCGTCGCCGATCAGGCTCCGCGGCGGCGCCAGCGACCGGGTACCGGAGCCGGCGGGGTCGCGGCGACCACGCGCAGCGAGCGCCGGCGGGCGTACCAGGCCAGGCCGGCCACGGCGGCGCCCACGCTCACGGCCGCGCCGGTGACCACCGGGGCGGAGGGGACCGGGAAGCGCGAGTGCATGGTCACCGGCCAGGTGAACTGCAGCACCGGCCAGCCGTGCTCGGCCGCTGCCCGGCGCAGCGCCCGGTCGGGGTTCACGGCCGTCGGGTGCCCGACCGCCGTGAGCATGGGCAGGTCGGTGATCGAGTCGCTGTAGGCGTAGCAGTCGGCCAGGTCGTAGCCGCTCTCGGCGGCCACCTCGCGGATGGCGACGGCCTTGTTCTCCCCGTAGGCGTAGAAGTCGATCTCGCCGGTGTAGTGGCCCTCGACGGTCACCATGCGGGTGGCCACCACACGGTCGACGCCGAGCATCTCGCCGATCGGCTCAACCATCTCCGCACCGCTGCTGGAGACGATGACGATTTCCCGGCCGGCCGCCCGGTGCTCCTCGATCAGGTCGGCGGCCTCGGCATAGACCATCGGCTCGACGATGTCGTGCAGCGTCTCGCGCACGATCTCGTGCACCGTGGCGACGTCCCACCCGGTGCACATCTGGGTGATCTGCGCCCGCATGCGCTCCATCGTCTGCGCGTCGGCGCCGGCGAGGGAGAAGACGAACTGCGCGTAGGCGCCCTTGAGGACGGCGCGCCGGTTGATCAGCCCGCCCTGGAAGAACGGACGCCCGAAGGCCAGGGTGCTGGACTTGGCGATGACCGTCTTGTCCAGATCGAAGAACGCCGCTGAGCGGGTCACGGTTCACGACTGTAAGTGGGCTGGACGACTGTGACGTGGCCCACGTGCGCGTCCACACCCCTTCGGGTCATCCACAGATCCCGGTCGCCCCTCGCGGCACGTCCGTCCCCGCGCTGGGCTTGGCCGCGTGTCCGTGCTCCGCTCACTCCCCGCCCGCCCGCTCGTCGCCAGCGCCGACGAGGACCTGCTCGACGACCTGCTGCGGCTGCTCGCCGCGGCCGGCGCCGAGGCGGAGGTCGCCACGGGCGGTCCGGCGCTGCGCCGCGCGCACCGGGAGGCACCCCTGGTGCTGCTCGGCGCCGACGTCCTGGCCTCCGCGCCGGTCCGGGGGCTGCCCCGCCGTCCCGGCGTGGTCGTCGTCGCGGCGGAGGAGCCGCCGGCCCTGGTCTGGGCCGCCGCGGTGGAGCACGGCGTCGAGCGGGTGGTGGTGCTGCCCGCGGACGAGGGGTGGCTGGTGTCCCGGGTGGCCTCGGCGCTGCGCCGCCCCGTCGACCGTGGCGCGCTCGTGGTCGTTGGCGGGAGCTGCGGCGGGGCCGGGGTGAGCACGCTGGCGGCGGCGCTGGCGCTGGTCGCCGCCCCGGGCAGGGACGGCGTCCTGCTGGTCGACACCGACGGGTGGGGCGGCGGCCTGGACCTGCTGCTCGGCGCCGAGCGGGAGGAGGGGCTGCGCTGGCCGGACCTGGCCGGGCTGCGCGGCCGGGTGGCCGGCGACGCGCTCATGGCCGCTCTGCCGGAGATCGGGGGCGTCTCGGTGCTGGCCGCCTCGCGCTCGGCGCCCGGTGCGGTCCCGGCGGAGGCGCTGACGGCCGTCGTGGAGGCGGCGCGCGCAGGTGGCTGGCCGGTCGTCGTCGACCTGCCACGCACGGCGGGCCCGGAGTTGGCCGCCACCGTGCTGGCCGAGGCCGACCTCGCGCTCCTCGTGGTCCCGGCCCGGCTCCGCGCGGCGTCGGCAGCCCGCCTGCTGGTCGAGCCTCCCGACGGCGGCCGGCGGGCGCCGTGGTCCCCGGCCCAGCTGGTGGTGCGTCAGGTGCCCGGCGGGCTGTCCGCCGACGAGGTCGCCGACGTGGTCGGCCGGCCGGTGCTGGGCGAGCTGGGCACCGACCGCAGCGCGCCGTCCCGCGGAGAGCAGGGCCGGCCGCCGCAGGTCGGTGCGCG
>JALYNA010000348.1 GCA_030773455.1 Actinomycetota bacterium | reverse complement strand
GCGGTCGAGGCGGCCGGACGGCGGGCGATCACGGTGCGCACCGACGTCTCCCGGCCCGAGGACTGCCAGGGGCTCGTGGACGCCACGGTGGCCGAGTTCGGCCGCGTCGACGTGCTGGTGAACAACGCCGGCATCGGCACCGCCGTGCCGGCGACCCGCGAGACCCCGGAGCAGTTCCGCCAGGTCATCGACGTCAACCTCAACGGGTGCTACTGGATGGCGCAGGCCTGCGGGCGGGTCATGCAGCCGGGCAGCTCGATCGTCAACATCTCCAGCGTCCTGGGGCTGACCACCGCCGGGCTGCCCCAGGCGGCGTACGCGGCGAGCAAGGCCGGCCTGATCGGCCTCACCCGCGACCTGGCCCAGCAGTGGACCGCACGCAAGGGCATCCGGGTCAACGCGCTGGCGCCGGGCTTCTTCGCCTCGGAGATGAGCGACCAGTACCCGGAGGGCTACCTCGAGGGGCAGATGACCCGGGTGCTGGCCGGCCGGAAGGGGGACCCGATGGAGCTGGCCGCTGCCCTGGTCTTCCTGGTCAGCGACGCCGGCGGCTACGTCACCGGGACGACACTGCCGGTCGAGGGTGGGCTGCTCACCAGCTGACCTGCGCCACCGGCGGCGCGCGGGCGGGGAGTGGGCAGGGACCCCGATCCGGGCCCCGGCGAGGACGTCGCCGCGGTGGTGTCCGGAGCCGCCGCACATCGTGGCTCTGGACACCCGGGCTCAGCGCTGCCCGGACCCCTCGGCTCGTACGGCCATGGCAGCCGGAAGCCCCGCTCGGCCAGGACCTCACGGAGCAGGCCCGGCCTATCGGTGATCAGCCCGTCCACGCCGATGTCGACCAGTCGTTCCATCGTCGGGCGGTCGTCGACCGTCCACGGGACGACGTCCATGCCGGCAGCGTGCGCGGCGTCGACCAGTTCGGGCGTGGTGAACGGCACGTACCCCTCGTCGGCCACCGAGCCGTTCTGCGGGTTCCCGTGCAAGCGCGATGCCGCCGCGGTGGGCCTGCACATCGAACTCGCGGGGCGGGTCAGCGGCCGTCATGGTGTGCCGGTGCAGCCGAGGACTGCCGCCACGGTCGGGCTGAGTCGTCTCGGGTGTGCGTCCGCGATGGCAATCGCACAGGAGGCGCTGCGTCGACGTGCGACGGAAGCGACGACGTGCCCCCGGCAGGATTCGAACCTGCGCACCCGCCTCCGGAGGGCGGTGCTCTATCCCCTGAGCTACGGGGGCTCTGCGGTGGGGCGTTCCAGAACCTACCAGCCACCCCGTGCCGTCCCGACGGTGGTGCCTCAGGGAGCGGGGAGGGGGGTACCGCCGCGGGCGGTGAGCATCCGCTCCATGGTGGTGGCCTCCGCCGCCTGGGTCTCCGCGATGGTGCCGGCCAGCCCCGCGACGGCGGGCAGGGGAGCGTGCCCGGCGGCGTACTCGGCCATCTCCCGGCCGCCCTGGTGGTGCCGGGTCATCAGCCGCAGGAACTCGACGTCGAACTCCGTGCCCGACAGGGAGCGCAGCCGCGCCAGCTCCCCCTCGGTCGCCATCCCCGGCATCGGCCCGCCGGCCGTCATGGCGTGACCCGCATGGCCGCCACCGGAGCCCAGCCAGGCCATGACCTCGCCTCCGGTCGGCGGCAGGCCCCACAGCGCGAGCCAGCCCTGCATGCGCCCGACCTGGTTCTGCTGGGTCTCGGCGATGTCGAACGCCAGCTGGCGGACCTCCGGGTCGGTGCTCCGGTCCAGCGCGAGGTTGGCCATCTCCACGCCCTGCAGGTGGTGCCGGGACATGTCGCGGGCGAACCCGGCGGCCACGGAGTCCGCTGTCGGCACCGGGTCGCCGCGGCCGAGGCCCAGGACCACCGCGGCACCACCGCCGATCAGGAGCAGCCCGACGGCGATGACGGCCAGCAGGAGGGCCCGCAGCGGGCTGCGCCCCGCGGTCACGGGGCGCCGGTCTCGGTCCCGGCCGTCGGGGAGGTCGGGGCGTCGGTCGGCGTGGCGGCCGCGCCGCGGCTGACGTCGTCCACGGTCAGCGGGGCGCTGATGAACTGCGGGTTCTCGCAGCTGGCGCCCGGCTCGGGGAAGAACTCCCCGTTGTAGGTCAGGAGGTCGGCGTACTGCCTGATCCGCGGGTCGTCGGCCGAGTCCACCTTCAGCTGGTGGTTCCAGGACTGCAGGCTGATCGGGGGGTCCTGGCCGGGGTTGGGGGAGAGCATCCGGCCGGACTCGCCCACCACGTCGATGAGCGTGTCCAGGGCGTCCCCGGTGACGACCTCGGGGTCGTAGGTGATCCAGACGGCACCGTGCTCCATGCTGTGGACCGCGTTCTCCGGCCGGATGGCGACGTCGTACACCGTGCCGGTGCAGTCGGCCCACTCGCCGTCGTGCGGCCCGCCCACCGGCGGAGACTGTTCGTACTCCACCGGCGTGGTCACGTGCTCCTGCCCGGCGGCGTAGTCGAAGGTCTGGACGCCGCCGATCTCGTCGACGGAGTCGACCCGGCTGGCCTCGGCCGCGTTGACCTGCAGGACGGCGTAGGTGAGGACGGCGCCGGCGAACACCAGGACGGCGACCGCGGCGGCGATCAGCCCCCACGGCCGCTGCGGAGCGACGACGTTGCTCACCGGCCGGCGGGTGCGGCCGCCCCTGCCGCCTGCCCCGCCCGACCGGCTGGCTCCGCCGCTCGCTCGGCCGGGCTCGGGCTTGCGGTCCTTGGCCAAGGCCTCTCCTCGGGTGCTCGTGTGCGTGCTGCTCCTCGCCGACCACGTCCGTGCGGGGCCGTCCCGGGGCCCGAGTCTAGGTCCGCAGGCTGGACGGCCCTAGCGGCGCGGCTGCTCCGGCGGTGTCAGGGTGAGGAAGGCCGCACGGGGGGCTGCTCCCCGGTCAGTACGCTCGTGCGGTGACACCCGAGCAGCTGCGCGACGTCGTCCGGACCGCCGTGGCCGCCGCCGTCGAGCGCGGGGTGCTGGCCGTGCCGGTGCCCGACGACGTCGTCGTCGAGCGCCCGAAGAACCCCGAGCACGGCGACTACGCGACCAACGTGGCCCTGCGGCTGGCCAAGCCCGCCGGGCAGCCCCCGCGCGCGGTCGCCGAGGTGGTCGCCGGGGAGTTGCGCGCCCAGCCCGGCATCGCCGCGGTCGACGTCGCCGGCCCCGGCTTCCTCAACGTCACCCTCGCCCAGGGGGCGCTGGGCCGGATCGCGGTCGACGCGGTCACCGCCGGCGCCGCCTACGGGCACACCGACTCCCTCGCCGGGCAGCGGCTCAACCTGGAGTTCGTTTCTGCCAACCCGACCGGCCCGGTGCATATCGGCGGCACCCGCTGGGCCGCCGTCGGCGACGCCCTCGGCCGGCTGCTGGAGGCCAGCGGCGCGTCGGTCACGCGGGAGTACTACTTCAACGACGCCGGCGCGCAGATCGACCGCTTCGCCCAGAGCCTGATGGCCGCTGCCTCCGGCCGACCGGTGCCCGAGGGCGGCTACGCCGGCGACTACATCGGCGAGATCGCCGCCCAGGTCGTGGCCGCCGAGCCCGGCGTCCTCGACCTGCCCGAGGAACAGCAGCAGGAGCGTTTCCGCGGGCGCGGCGTCGAGCTGATGTTCGCCGAGATCAAGCGGACCCTCGCGGCGTTCGGCGTGGAGTTCGACGTCTACTTCAGCGAGCGCACGTTGCACGACACCGGGGCGCTGGAGAAGGCCATCGCCCGGCTGCGGGACAACGGCCACGTCTACGAGGCCGACGGCGCCACGTGGCTGCGCACCACCGACTTCGGTGACGACAAGGATCGGCCGCTGCTCAAGAGCGACGGCGAGCCCACCTACTTCGCCGCCGACTGCGCCTACTACCTGGACAAGCGTGCCCGCGGCTTCGACAAGGTCGTGATCATGCTCGGCGCCGACCACGCCGGGTACGTCGGCCGGTACAAGGCGCTGGTGGCCGCGGTCGGCGACGACCCCGAGTCCAACCTGGAGATCTTGCTCGGCCAGCTGGTCAACCTGGTCCGCGACGGCGAGCCGGTGCGGATGAGCAAGCGGGCCGGCACCGTCGTCCTGCTCGAGGACCTCGTGGAGGCCGTGGGCGCGGACGCCGCCAGGTACGCCCTCGCCCGGGCCTCGGTCGACCAGCAGATCGACCTGGACCTCGACCTGTGGAGCCGGCAGACCAACGACAACCCGGTCTTCTACGTCCAGTACGCCCACGCCCGGATCTCCTCGGTGCTGCGCAACGCCGCCGACCTAGGGATGGCCCTGGGCGAGCCGCGGGACGTCGACGTGGCGCAGCTCATCCACGAGCGGGAGAACGCGCTGCTCCGGGCGATCGGGGAGTTCCCCCGGGTGCTGACCTCGGCCGCGGGGCTGCGCGCACCGCACCGGGTGGCCCGCTACCTCGAGGAGCTGGCCGGCACCTACCACCGGTTCTACGACTCCTGCCGGGTGCTGCCCCGCGGCGACGAGGAGACGACCCCGCTGACGGTCGCCCGGCTGTGGCTGTGCGCGGCGACGGCCGTGGTGCTGCGCAACGGGCTCGGCGTCCTCGGCGTGAGCGCCCCGGAGCGGATGTGAGAGCGCACCCCGCGGGTCCCCTGCACGGGGCCTTCGCACCGCCGCCGTCGGTCGGTCTGCCGCCGGCCGACCTCGGCGTGCTCGACCCGCAGGTCTGGCCGCGCTCGGCCCGGCGGGTCGACGGCGAGCTGCACCTGGCCGGCCGGCCGGTCACTGAGCTGGCGCGTGCGCACGGCACCCCGCTGTTCGTCCTGGACGAGGCCGACTTCCGCGGCCGCGCCGCCGACTTCGCCACCGCCTTCGACGGGGCCGACGTGCACTACGCCTCCAAGGCGTTCCTCTGCGGGCAGGTGGCCCGCTGGATCGCCGAGGACGACCTGCACCTGGACGCCTGCTCGGGCAACGAGCTGGCTCTCGCCCTGGCCGCGGGGTTCCCGGCGGAGCGGATCGCGCTGCACGGCAACAACAAGTCCGTCGTGGAGCTGCAGCTGGCCGTCGACGCCGGTATCGGCCACGTCGTGCTGGACTCCTTCGACGAGATCGACCGGCTGGTCCCGCTGGCCGCGGCCTGCGTGGCCGCCGGCGGGACGCCGGTACCGGTGCTCATCCGCACCACCGTCGGCATCGAGGCGCACACCCACGAGTTCATCGCCACCGCCCACGAGGACCAGAAGTTCGGCTTCTCGCTGGCCACGGGCGACGCGCTCACCGCCGCGGTCCGGGTGATCCGCGAGCCGGCGCTGCGGCTGACCGGCCTGCACAGCCACATCGGCTCGCAGATCTTCGACACCGCCGGGTTCGAGGCCGCCGCGCACCGGGTGGTGGGCCTGCTGGAGCAGGTGCGGCAGGCCACCGGCGTGGTACTGGGGGAGCTGAACCTGGGCGGCGGCTTCGGCATCGCCTACGTGCCCGAGGACGACCCGGTGAGTCCCGGGGACGTCGCCCGGCGGCTGCGCACCGTCGTCGCCGCCGAGTGCGCGGCCCTGGAGCTGCCGGTGCCCCGGCTCGCGGTCGAGCCCGGCCGGGCCATCGCCGGCCCCGGCACGGTGACGCTGTACGAGATCGGCACGATCAAGCCGGTGCGCCTGGGCAGCGGCGGGCACGGCGCCCCGCAGGTGCGCAACTACGTGTCCGTCGACGGCGGGATGAGCGACAACATCCGCACCACCCTGTACGACGCCACCTACACCTGCGTGCTGGCCAACCGGACCTCCGACGCCCCGCCGGCGCTGTGCCGGGTCGTCGGCAAGCACTGCGAGAGCGGTGACGTGCTGGTCCGTGACCTGTGGTTGCCCGCCGACGTGCAGCCCGGCGACCTGCTCGTCGTCGCCGCGACCGGCGCGTACTGCTGGTCGATGGCGAGCAACTACAACTACCTGCTCAAGCCGCCGGTGGTGGCCGTGCGGGACGGCGTCGCCACGGAGATCGTCCGGCGTCAAACACTGGCGGACGTGTTCGCCCTCGACGCCGTCCTCGCCGACGTTCCCGCGCCCTCCCCGGCGATCGACCAGCCCGCGCCCGAGCACCCCGCAGGAGCCCGCTCGTGACAGATCCGCTCAAGGTCGCGCTGCTGGGCTGCGGCACCGTCGGCAGCGCGGTGCTGCGGCTGCTGGACGAACAGGCGTCCGACCTCGCCGCCCGCATCGGCCGGCCGGTGGAGGTCGCCGGCGTCGCGGTCCGCCGTCCCGACCGGCACCCCGACGTCCCGGCGCGCCTGCTCACCACCGACGCGCACGGGCTGGTAACCCGGCCCGACGTCGACCTCGTCGTCGAGGTGATCGGCGGCATCGAGCCCGTGCGCTCGCTGATGCTGGCCGCCTTCGAGGCCGGCAAGTCGGTGGTCAGCGCCAACAAGGCCCTGCTGGCCGACGAGGGCGGCGAGCTGCACGCGGCCGCGGCCAAGGCCGGGGTCGACCTCTACTACGAGGCCGCCGTCGCCGGGGCGATCCCGCTGCTGCGCCCGCTGCGCGAGTCGCTGGCCGGTGACCAGCTGCGCCGGGTGGTCGGCATCGTCAACGGCACGACCAATTACATCCTGTCCCGCATGGCCCAGACCGGGCACGGCTTCACCGAGGCCCTGGCCGAGGCGACCGAGCTGGGTTACGCCGAGGCCGACCCGACCGCTGACGTCGACGGCTTCGACGCCGCGGCGAAGGCCGCGATCCTCGCCTCGCTGGCCTTCCACACCCCGGTCTCCGCCGTCGACGTGTACCGCGAGGGCATCTCCGCGGTCACGTCCACCGACGTCGCGCGCGCCGCGGAGATCGGCTGCACCGTCAAGCTGCTGGCGATCTGCGAGCGGGTGCCGGGGGAGGACGGAGACTCAGTCGCCGTCCGCGTGCACCCGGCGATGATCCCGACGACGCACCCGCTGGCCGCCGTCGGCGGGGCCTTCAACGCAGTCTTCGTCGAGGCCGAGGCCGCCGGGCAGCTGATGTTCTACGGCCAGGGCGCCGGCGGCGAGCCGACCGCCAGCGCCGTCCTCGGCGACCTGGTCGCCGTCGCGCGCAACCGGGTCGCCGGCATCGCCGGCCCCGGTGTCACGAGCTACGCGGGCCTGCCCGCGCGGCCCATCGCCGAGACCCCGACCCGGTACCACGTCAGCCTCGACGTCGTCGACAGGCCGGGCGTGCTCGCGACCGTGGCGCAGGAGTTCGCCCGCCACGAGGTCAGCATCGCGACCGTGCGCCAGGACGGGCACGGGGACGCTGCGACGCTGGTCATCGTGACCCACAGCGCCCCGGACGCCGCGCTGTCGGCGACGGTGGCCGCGCTCCGGGAGATGCCCGTTGTCCGCGGGGTCACCAGCATCCTGCGTGTGGAAGGACTGTCATGACGACGCAGTTGCCCGTCCGGGGCACCGTCTCCCCGCTGTGGCCCGGGCTCATCGAGGCCTACCGCTCGCGGCTGCCGGTCAGCGACAGCACCCCGGTGGTCACCCTCCAGGAGGGCGCGACCCCGCTGGTGCCGGCGCAGGAGCTGTCCCGCCGCACCGGCTGCGACGTGTACCTCAAGGTCGAGGGCGCCAACCCGACCGGGTCGTTCAAGGACCGCGGGATGACGATGGCCATCACCAAGGCCCTCGAGGAGGGCGCCCAGGCGGTCATCTGCGCGTCCACCGGCAACACCAGTGCCAGCGCCGCCGCCTACGCCGCCCGAGCCGGGCTGGTCTGCGCCGTCCTGGTGCCGCAGGGCAAGATCGCGCTCGGCAAGCTGGCCCAGGCGCTGGTGCACGGCGCCAAGCTGCTGCAGGTCGACGGCAACTTCGACGACTGCCTCGCGCTGGCCAGCAAGCTGTCCATCGACTACCCGGTCAGCCTGGTCAACAGCGTCAACCAGTACCGGATCGAGGGTCAGAAGACCGCCTCGTTCGAGATCGTCGACGTCCTGGGCGACGCCCCGGACATCCACTGCCTGCCGGTCGGCAACGCCGGGAACATCACCGCGTACTGGCAGGGCTACCGCGAGTACGCCGACGACGGCACCGCCACCCGGACGCCGCGGATGTGGGGCTTCCAGGCCGCCGGCGCCGCCCCGATCGTCACCGGGCAGGTCGTCGAGCAGCCGCAGACGATCGCCACTGCCATCCGCATCGGCAACCCGGCGTCCTGGACCAAGGCGCTGGCCGCCCGCGACGAGTCCGGCGGCCGGATCGACGCCGTCACCGACCGGGCCATCCTCGCCGCCTACCGGCTGCTGGCCCGCACGGAGGCGGTCTTCGTCGAGCCGGCGTCCGCGGCGTCGGTGGCCGGACTGCTGCAGGTGGCGGAGGCAGGCGGGCTGGAACCGGGTCAGCGGGTCGTGTGCACGGTGACCGGCAACGGCCTCAAGGACCCGGACTGGGCGATCTCCGGCGCCCCGGCCCCGGTGACCGTGCCCGTGGACGCCGGGGTCGCTGCCGCGCAGCTGGCCCTGTGAGTCACCTCGACCCGGACCGGGTGTCGGTGCGGGTCCCCGCGACGAGCGCCAACCTCGGTCCGGCCTTCGACTGCGCCGGGCTCGCGCTGACCCGGTACGACGTCGTCGACTTCGCCCTCGAGGGCTCCGGGCTGTCGGTCGAGGTCACCGGCGTCGGCGCGGGTGAGCTGCCCACCGACGAATCGCACCTGGTCGTGCGGGCTTTCCGCGCCGCGTGCGACGAGCTCGGCTGGACGCCGTCCGGCCTGCGCGTCGTCGCCCGCAACGGGATCCCGCAGGGCCGCGGCATGGGCTCCTCGGCCGCGGCCGTCGTCGCCGGCATCCAAGCCGCGTGGGCGCTGTGCCCGGACGTCGAGGCCACGGACGGCAACGCCGTCCTCCGGCTGGCCACGGAGATGGAGGGGCATCCCGACAACGTCGCGGCCTGCCTCCTCGGCGGGCTGACGCTGTCCTGGACCGACGAGCGCGGCACCAACGCCGACACGGTTGCCGTCCACCCGGACGTGCTCCCCGTCGTCCTCGTGCCCGACGCGACGCTGTCCACGCACGTCGCCCGGGGTCTGCTGCCCGACGCCGTGCCGCACGCCGACGCCTCCTTCAACGCCGGCCGGTCCGCGCTGCTGGTGCACGCCCTGACCTCCGAGCCGGGCCTGCTGTTCGAGGCCACGGAGGACCGGCTGCACCAGCGCCAGCGGGCAGCGGCGATGCCGGGCTCCGCGCAGCTGCTGGAGCGGCTCCGCGGAGCCGGGCACGCCGCCGTCGTCTCCGGCGCGGGACCGAGCCTGCTGGTGCTCACCCGCCGCGACCCCGACGACCCGGCAGGTGCCCCGGACGCTGCCGTACGGGTGCAGGAGGTGGCCGATCTCACTCCTTCGGGGTGGACCGTGCTGCCGTTGGGCGTGGATCTAGGGGGTGCGAGCGTGCATCGGCCTGCGCAGCAGGTATCGTCTCGATAACGAGGAACACACCGGTTCCGGCCAGTGTTGTCGAGTCCGTGAGCCAGAACTAGGCTCACGGCGTAGCCGCCCAGTCGGGCGAGCCTCGCGCGGGGCGTTTGCAGACGATCTGATGTCCGTCGCCGCAGGAACCGCTCCGCACCCACTGATCCCGTATCTCTCGCTGTCCGCTCAAGGGTCGGGCGGGGGAGGGCCGGGTCACCCCCTGCGCTGGTAGGCGCAGGTCTCCGCAGGGAAGGACCTGTACGTGAGCGAGACCACCGACCTCGTCACCGCGCCGCAGAGCGCCGGCACCGACGAGGCACCTGCCGCTCCTGGCGCGAAGGGGCGCACCCGTCGCCGCGGCAGCGGGCTCTCCGGCATGCTGCTGCCCGAGCTGCAGCGACTGGCCGGCGAACTCGGCATCTCGGGCACCGGCCGGATGCGCAAGGGCGACCTGGTCGCCGCCATCTCCGCCCGCCAGGTGGGCGCAGAAGGCGCCGGTAGTGGCTCCGCCGACGCCGCCCCCGCCGACACCCCCGCCGCCCGTGGCGCCGACACCGCACGCGGCGTGGCCGCCTCGGCTGCGCCGCTCGAGGCCCCGATCAGCGGTGGCGCGAACGGCGGTCCGCTGACCGGCTCGTCCGACGCGGCGACCGAGGCCGCTGGCGCCGACACCGCGCGCGGTGTGGCGG
>JALYNA010000347.1 GCA_030773455.1 Actinomycetota bacterium | reverse complement strand
TCTCCCGTCAGGGAGACGGCCCCTTCGTCGTGTTGGACGCGTGGCGGCCCCCTTGGGCATAGGAGGCAATACCTATGTCCTGAGCTCCCAGACGTAGGTATTGCCTCCTATGCCCGGGGCCGGTCGGTGTCAGGCCGGGAGCCGGAAACGGCCGTCGGGGATCTGCTCCACCAGGCCGTCGACGAGTAGCGAGTCCAGGCAGCGGGAGCGCTGGACAGCGTCGTCCCACGCGTCGTCCAGCAGCGGTGCGGCCACAGGGCCCTCAGCGGCCCGCAGGACGTCCAGCAGCCGTCCGCGCACCTGCCGGTCCGTGCCGGCGAACCGCTGCACCCTGCGGGGCGGACCGTCGGGCGCCGGGGAGCCGGCCAGCCGCCACGCGCAGTCGGTCCGCACGGGGCAGTCCGCGCACCGCGGCGTTCGCGCCACGCAGACGAGCGCGCCGAGCTCCATGACCGCCACCGAGAAGCGCACCGCCCGCTCGGGGTCGGAAGGGGTCAGCGCCGCGACGTCGGTGAGGTCGGCGGCCCGCGCTGGCGCGGCCTCGGCCCGGCCGTGCACCAGTCGGGCCATCACCCGCCGCACGTTCGTGTCGACGACCGGCTGCGGCTGCCTGTGCCCGAAGCAGGCGACTGCGCGGGCGGTGTAGGTGCCGACGCCCGGCAGCGCCTCGAGCGCCGCCACGTCGGCGGGGACGGCGGCGTCGTGCCGGTCGGTGAGCGCGACCGCGGCCTCCCGCAGCCGCAGTGCCCGCCGCGGGTAGCCCAGCTTGCCCCAGGCGCGGATCACCTCGGCCGGAGACGCCGTGGCCAGCGCTGCCGGCGTGGGCCAGCGGGCCATCCACTCCCGCCACACCGGCTCGACGCGGGCGACCGGCGTCTGTTGCAGCATCACCTCGCTGACCAGCACGGCCCACGGGTCGGTGTCCGGCCGGCGCCACGGCAGGTCGCGGGCGGCGCCGGCGAACCAGTCGACGAGGACGTCGCCGAGGGTTTCGGGCGGCGGCGCGGGGAGGGTGCGGGCCGGGCTGTCCACGGGGTCCCAGTGTGCCGCCCACCGGGTCGGCGTGCCGCCGCAGGTCAGCGGCCCGCCGAGCACTACGGTTCTCGGCGTGCTGCACCCGGTCGGCCCCCTGCCCGCGGCCGTCTACTGGCGGCGGCGGCTACTCGTCCTGGCCCTCCTGCTGTCGGTCCTCGGGGGCGGGGGCTGGCTGGCGTTCGCCGCGCTGAGCGGCGGCACCGGCGGGTCGACGTCGACGACGACCGTCGCGGCGACGACCGAGGCGCGCGCCGAGGCTGCCGAGCC
Organism: Actinomycetota bacterium; assembly: GCA_030773455.1. GTDB lineage: Bacteria > Actinomycetota > Actinomycetes > Mycobacteriales > Geodermatophilaceae > Geodermatophilus. Next base: position 6,058 of record JALYNA010000347.1, on the reverse strand, counting down.
GCCTGCGCTCGCGCAGGTGGTGCCCTCGCTGGCCAGCGTGCAGATGCCGACCCCGGCGCCCGAGCCGCCCGCCCGGCCGGCGACCGAGCCTGCCCCGCCGAGCCCGACGCCCGGCGGCCCCTGCAGTGACGAGATGGTCGGGCTGGAGGTCCGCACGCCCGGCAGCGCGCCGGTGGGTGGCAAGCCGGCGTTCGAGCTCGTCGTCACCAACGTATCGTCGGTGCCGTGCGTGCGGGTGCTCGACAAGGGGCTGCAGGAGATCCTGCTGCTCGACGGCTCCGGCAGCCGGATGTGGGGCAGCAATGACTGCTTCCCGGAGAACGGCAGCGACACTCGCACCCTGGCGCCCGGGGGGTCGGTGACCTTCCCGCTCGTCTGGGGCGGCTTGACCAGCGAGCCGACCTGTACGACCGAGCGCAAGCCTCCGGCGCCCGGGCAGTACGCGGTGCGCGGCCGGCTGGGGACCAAGGTCAGCCCCGACGCGCCGTTCAGGATCGGCTGAGCCGGGCGGTCCGCCCAGGACAAGCGCCGGAGGCTCCGGTCACACACCGGAGGTGCGACGAGCGCCGCAGGCTTCCGGTTCCCCTGCGGAGCCGTAGACCAGCGCCGGAGGCTCCGGTCACACACCGGAGGTGCGATCAGCTGTAGCGGTCGAGGATCGAGGTCTCGGCCAGCCGGGAGAGCCCCTCGCGGATACCCCGGGCCCGGGCCTCGCCGACCCCCTCGACGGCCAGCAGGTCCTCGATCGTGGCGGCGAGCAGCTTCTGCAGGCCGTCGAAATGGTCAACCAGGCGGTCGATGATGCCGGCCGGCAGCCGCGGGACGCGGGCCAGCAGGCGGAACCCGCGCGGGCTGACGGGGGAGTCCAGCGCGTCGGCGGAGGTCGGCAGCCCGTAGCAGCGGGCGACCGCGGAGAGGTCGAGCAGCTCGGTGGCCGACAGCGCGCGCAGGTCGGCCAGGACCTCGACGATGCTCTTCGGTCGGCGCAGCCCGGAGGGCAGGTAGTCCCGCACCAGCAGGGCGCGGTCCTCCTCCACCCCGGCGAGCATCTCGTCGAGCTGCAGCGCCAGCAGCCGGCCGTCGGTGCCCAGCTCGACGACGAAGCCCTCGATCTCGTCGGCGATCCGGCGGACCATCTCCAGCCGCTGGCTCACGCTCATCGCGTCGCGGACGGTGACGAGGTCCTCGATCTCCAGCGCCGAGAGCGTGCTGGCCACCTCGTCGAGCCGCAGCTTGTACCGCTCCAAGGCGGCCAGCGCCTGGTTGGCCCGCGCCAGGATCGTCGTCGGGTGCTCCAGCGTGTACCGCCGGCCGGCGACGTAGACGCTGATGATGTGCATGGACTGGCTGACCGAGATCACCGGGAAGCCGCTCTGGATGGCGACCCGCTCCGCGGTGCGATGCCGGGTGCCCGACTCCTCCGTGGGAACGGTCGGGTCGGGCATCAGGTGCACGCCGGCCCGCACGATCCGGGTGCCGTCGTAGGAGACGATCACCGCACCGTCCATCTTGGCCAGCTCCCGCAGCCGGGTGGCCGAGAGGGCGACGTCCAGCGCGAAGCCGCCGGTGCAGATGGACTCCACCACGCGGTCGTACCCGAGCACGATCAGCGCGCCGGTCCGCCCCGCCAGGATGCGCTCCAGTCCGTCGCGCAGCGCCGTGCCCGGGGCGATGCGGCCGAGAAGTTCGCGGAGCGCGACCTCGGAGTCCACAGCGGGTGGCACGAGCGCTCCTGACGTCGACGTGGTGCCGTTCATCCTACGTGGCGACGACGGTACTGGCGGTCGTCGGTGACCCGGCTCACCGACGACGGGGACCACGGGCCCCGCAAGCCTCAGAAGAGTCGGGCGAAGGCGGCCCCGAGGTCGGGGACCTCGACGAGCCGCATCCCCGGGGGCGCGCTGCCGGCGTCCTCCGGGACGAACGCCACCTTGTAGCCCTGGCGGGCCGCCTCGGCCAGCCGCCGGCCGGTGCCGCCGACCCGCCGGATCTCCCCGGACAGCCCCACCTCGCCGACCGCGACCAGGCCGCGGGGCAGTGGGACGTCCTTCGCCGCCGACGCGATCGCCAGCGCCAGCGCGAGGTCGGCCGCGGGCTCGGCGATGCGCACCCCGCCGACCGAGGCGGCGAAGACGTCGGCGTCGGCAAGCTTGACCCGGCCCCGCCGCTCGACGACCGCGTTGACCATGGCCACCCGCTGCGAGTCCAGCCCGCTGACCGCCCGACGGGGCGAGCCGCCCCCGCCGCTGGCGGCGACCAGCGCCTGGACCTCGGCGAGCAGCGGCCGGCTGCCCTCCATGGTCACGGTGACGCAACTGCCCGGCACCGGCGCGGTGCGCCGCGAGACGAACAGGTGGGAGGGGTCGGGGACGCCGACCACGCCGGTGTCGCCGATCTCGAAGCAGCCGATCTCGTCGGCCGGGCCGAAGCGGTTCTTCATCGCCCGGACCAGGCGCAGCGTCGAGTGCCGCTCGCCGTCGAAGGAGACGACGACGTCGACGAGGTGCTCGAGGGTGCGGGGCCCGGCGATGGCGCCGTCCTTGGTGACGTGCCCGACCAGGATCGTCGTCATCCCGCGGCTCTTGGCGACAGCGGTGAGCGCGCTGGCCACCGCCCGCACCTGGGTGGAGCCGCCGTCGGTGCCGTCGACGGCGGGGGAGCGCACGGTCTGCACGCTGTCGAGGACCAGCAGCGAGGGGGCGACCTCGTCGACGTGCGCGAGGACGGCCGACAGATCGGACTCGGCGGCCAGGTAGAGCCGGTGGTGCAGGGCGCCGATGCGCTCGGCTCGCAGCCGCACCTGGGCCGCGGACTCCTCGCCGGAGACGACCAGGGCCGGGCCGTTCGTGGCGGCCACCCGGTGGGCGACCTCGAGCAGCAGCGTGGACTTGCCCACGCCCGGTTCGCCGGCCACCAGCAGCACCGCGCCGGGCACCAGCCCACCGCCGAGGACGCGGTCGAACTCCGCGATGCCGGTGGGCACCGCGCGGGCGGCGGCCAGCTCCACCTGGGCGATGGGCACCGCCGGGGCGGTCACCGGGCCGGCGGCCACGGCACGCAGCGGCGAGGCGGGGGTGCCGACCTCATGGATGGTGCCCCAGGACTGGCACTCGGGGCACCGGCCGACCCACTTGGCGGAGGCGTAGCCGCACTCGGAGCAGCGGTGGGCGGGGCGGGACTTCACTCCGGCAGGTGGCACGCGGCGACGCTAACCGCCGATGGGGACAGTTCCGGTCAGGCCGGATTCAGTTGTGGGAGCCGGGACCGCTGCCGGCCCCGGTCTCGCCCTCGCGGGCGACGTCCTCGGCCCCTTCGGCAGGTGCCTCGCCGTGGCCCTCCTCCTTGTGGAAGTCGAACTCCTCGCCGCGGGGCAGCGCGCGCTCGGGCGTGGCCACCAGAGCCGGGACGGTGACCTCGCCGGCGCGCTGGAAGGTCAGCGTGACCTCGATGGTCTCGCCCGCGGTGAGCTCCTCGGAGAGGTCGGCCAGCTGGACCGTCGCGCCGCTGCTGCCGCCCAGGAAGACCGCGGAGCCCGCGGGGACGGGGATCTGGACCTGCGTGCTCGCGCTTGGCGTCGACGGCGTGGCCGGAACGGTCGGCGGGGCGGGGACGGTCGGCGTCGCGCCCGGCGTGGTCGCGGCCTCGGGCGCCGTGGTCTGCGGCACGGTCCCGGCCGGGGTCGGGGCGGCCGGGACGGTCTCAGCACCGGCCGTCGGGGAGCCGGGGACGGCGAGGACGGGGGTGGCCTGCCCGGAGACGACGACGCCGTCGAAGGCCTCGCCCTCGATGCCGATGAGCGTGTCGGCCTCGGTGTCGCCGTTGATGATCGCCATTCGCAGCTCGGCGTCCTCACCCTCGGCGTACAGCCCGTCCTGCGGGTAGGCGAGCGTGACGGCGCGCAGCGTGATGTCGCCGACCGCGGCCTCGGGGCCGACCTTGTCCCGGTTCTGGGTTGCCGTCTGGGGGACCTGGCCGGCACTGCACGCGGTGATCGCGACCGGGCTGAGCAGCAGGGCGCCCATCGTGGCGGCGCGCAGTGCGCGGTTCACAGCCGTCGACCTCCAGGGACGTGCCGGCCACCGCAGGTCGATGGCCCGAGTCGCGCCGAGCCTAACGCCCAACCCAGGATGGCCGCCGGGAGGTGAGGCCGTGCCGCAGGACCCGGCGGTGGAGCACGTGGTGCCCGGCACGCCGCGACGCGCCGGGGGTGACCGGGCGCTGGCCGCCTTCCCCGCCCGTGCGCCGGCGACCCGGCGGTGGTGCTTCGCCGACCAGTTGGGCCCGCACTTCCTCGACCGGCCGGACCAGCCGGTGCTGCTGATCGAGGCCAAGGCGGTCTTCGCGCGCCGCCGGTTCCACCGCCAGAAGGCGCACCTGGTGCTGTCGGCGCTGCGCCACCGGGCCGCCGAGCTGGGGGAGCAGGCGCAGTTCTCCCAGGTGCACATCTACGCCGAGGCGCTGGACCGGGTGCGAGCCGCTGAGCGTGTGCGCGCCCACGACCTGGAGCAGCCGCGACTACGTCCTGCGCCGTCCCGACCTCGCCGTCCTGGCCGCCCGCGGTTTCGTCGCCACGCAGGAGGAGTTCGCCGGCTGGGCCGAGGGGAGAGGCCGGCAGCGGCTGCTCATGGAGGACTTCTACCGGGGCAACCGCCGCCGCCACGACGTCCTCATGGACGGCGCCGAGCCGGTCGGCGGCCGCTGGAACCTCGACTCCGACAACCGGGAGCCGCCGCCGTCCGACGGGCGGCTCGCCGTCCCCGAGCCGTGGTGGCCGGAGGAGGACGAGATCGACGAGCAGGTGCGTGCCGACCTGGACCGGTGGGCGGCCGACGGCGACGTCGCCTTCGTGCGGGACGACGGTCCGCGGCTGTTCCCGATGACCCGGCGGGAGGCGCTGCGCCGGCTGGACGACTTCCTCGACACCCGGCTGGGCGCGTTCGGCCCGCACGAGGACGCGATGCTCGCCGGGGACCGCTGGATGGCGCACTCGCTGCTCCCCCCGGCGCTCAACGTCGGCCTGCTGGACCCGGTCGAGGTGGTGCAGCAGGCCGAGCAGCGCTACCGCGACTCGGTGGCCGGCGGGGACCCCCTGCCGCTCAACAGCGTCGAGGGGTTCGTCCGACAGGTCATGGGCTGGCGCGACTACATCTGGCACATGTACTGGTTCCTGGACCGGGACTTCCGGCACGCCAACGCGCTGGGCGCGCACGAGGCGGTGCCGGACTGGCTGGCCGGCCTCGACGACGGCGCCGTCGACGCCGCCTGCTTGTCCGACGTCCTCGGCGGCCTGCGCCGCGACGGCAGGGTGCACCACATCCCACGGCTGATGGTGCTCGGCAACTACGCGCTGCAGCGCGGCATCGACCCGCTGGCCATGACCGACTGGTTCCACCGCAGCTTCGTCGACGGCTACGACTAGGTGATGGTCGCCAACGTCGTCGGCATGAGCCAGCACGCCGACGGCGGGCTGCTGGCCACCAAGCCGTACGCCTCCGGCGGCGCCTACATCGACCGGATGAGCAACTACTGCCGGGGCTGCCGCTACAACCCGCGCAAGCGGCTCGGCGAGGACGCCTGCCCGTTCACCGCCGGCTACTGGGCCTTCCTCGAGCGCAACCGGGAGCGGCTGGCGCCCAACCAGCGGATGCGCCGCGCACTGCAGGGGCTCGACCGCCTGAAGGGCCTCGAGGAGGTGGTCGAGCAGGAGCGCCTCCGGGGCACCGAGGCGCCCTGACCGCACCCCGACCGGGTGACCGGCCGTCCAGGTCGGCCCCGCGGCTGCCGATCCCAAGAGGACGACGGGATCGGCGACGGGAGGTGCGGTGCGGACGGGGTTGGCCTTCGACGACGTCCTGGCCGCAGCGCAGGCCGGAGCCGCCTGGGCCTTCGAGGTCCTCTACCGGGACCTGTCCCCGGCGGTCACCGGCTACCTGCGCCTGCACGGCGCGGTCGAGCCCGACGACCTGGCCAGCGAGACCTTCATCGGCGTCCTGACCGGCCTGGCCGGCTTCCGGGGCGACGAGGACGCCCTGCGCGCCTGGGTCTTCACCATCGCCCA
>JALYNA010000346.1 GCA_030773455.1 Actinomycetota bacterium | reverse complement strand
AGCGTCGGCACCTTCAACGGCGTGCACAGCTTCCTGGCGATGCAGTCGATCGCGATGTTGGGCGACGAGGGACAGCGCGAGCGCTACCTGCCCGCGATGGCCCGCCTGGAGAAGATCGGCGCCTTCGGCCTCACCGAGCCCGCACACGGCTCGGACGCCGTCGGCCTGGAGACCTCCGCCCGGCGCGACGGCGACTCCTACGTCCTGACCGGGCAGAAGAAGTGGATCGGCAACGGCAGCATCGCCGACCACGTCCTCATCTGGGCCCGCGGCGAGGACGGCGCGGTCGGCGGCTACATCGTCGACAAGGGGACGCCGGGCTACGAGGCGCGCGTGATGACCGGCAAGACGGCGTTGCGCGCGGTGTGGCAGGCCGAGATCACGCTGACCGACGTCCGGGTGCCGGCGGAGAACCGGCTGGCCAACTGCCACAGCTTCAAGGACGTCTCCCAGGTGCTGGACCGCACCCGCTACACCGTCGCCTGGCGGGCGCTCGGACTGGCCACCGCCTCCTACGAACTGGCGCTGGCGCACGCGCTGCGCCGGGAGCAGTTCGGCTCACCGATCGCCGGCTACCAACTGGTGCAGGACAAGCTGGCGCGGATGCTCGCGGAGATCACCGCGATGCAGCTGATCTGCTGGCGGCTGTCCAAGCTGGCCGATGCCGGCCGGATGACCGCCGCGATGGCCTCGCTGGCCAAGATGAACCACGCCGCCAAGGCCCGGGCCATCGTCGCCGACGCCCGCGACATCCTCGGCGGTGACGGCATCCTGATCGACCACCACGTGGCCCGCCACCACGCCGACATGGAGGCCGTCTTCACCTTCGAGGGCACCGACTCGGTGCAGGCGCTGATCGTGGGCCGGGAGATCACCGGGCTGTCGGCGATCAGCGGACGGCGGCCCGAGCGCCGCTGACCGGCTCGGGCGGATGGGCCCGGCGGCTCAGGCGATCCGGCTGAGCCGCCGGGCCACGGACGTCAGCTCGCGGCACTCCGGGCAGGCCGTCCGGCCGGCGCCCACCCGCTGCCACTGCTGCGACCCCCACACCTGCACGATCGCCCCGCAGACGGCGAGCTCGATCTCGCCGTCCAGTTCGGCCGGCGGCCGGTGGGCCTCGACGGCGTGCCACGGTGTGCTCTGCTCGGCGGGCCGGCCCGAGGACCAGCGGTCCGGGCGGGCGAACCCCACGGCGTAGGACTCCACGCTCGAGTTGTGCCCCCGCGTCACACTGCGGTAAACGCGGTCTGGCGGCCGGATGGCAGGCGACCTGGCGTGTGCGCCGGCCCGCCGGAGGGCACCCACCAGGTGTCCCCGCGCCCCCGAGGAGCGAGCCGTGACCCAGACCGATGCCCAGCGTGACGTGGTGGACCTGCTCAGTGCCGACCACCGCGAGTTCGACCGCATCTTCACCGAGCTGGAGGGATTGTTCGGCCAGACCGGCTCCGAGGTCCTGCAGCGCAAGCGGGAGCTGGTCGACGAGGTGACGATCGGCCTCGTCAAGCACTCCGTCGCCGAGGAGACCCGGGTCTACCCCCGCGTCGAGGACCAGGTCGACCGGGAGGAGGCCGAGCACTCCAAGCACGAGCACGCCGAGGCCGAGGAGACCATGAAGCGGCTCGAGCGCATGGACCCCGACGATCCGCAGTTCGACACCGAGGTGGCGACCCTGATCCGGGAGATCCGGCACCACGTCGAGCACGAGGAGGGCCGGATGTTCACCGAACTGCGGGCGGCTTTCTCCCGCGAGCAGCTCGTGGAGATGGCGCAGGAGGTCGAGCGGGTCAAGGCGATGGCGCCTACCCGGTCGCACCCGATGACGCCGAACGAGGGCGTCGTCCGCACGGTCGCCGGGCCGGTCGCCAGCCTGCTCGACCACCTGCGCGACGCCGTCAGCGGTCGCGGGAAGCACACCGACTGACACCCACCGGCAGCACCTCCCGCGCGCTACCGTCGAGGTACCGCGATCGCAGAGGAGCACGTCGGTGGAACCTGTCAGCCTGCTGGTCGGTGCGGCGCTGATCGCGGCCGGTTTCGTCGGCGGCCGGCTCAGCCGCCGCCGGCCCACTCCCCCGGCGGCACCGCCCACGCCGCTGTGCGGCTGCGGCCACACGCTCAGCCAGCACGACACCGAGACCAACACCTGCTACGCCGAGCTCCGGCGCGACACCTACGACAAGCGGGGCCGCTGGTCCGGGCACCAATGGGTGCCGTGCACCTGCCGGCAGTACGTGGGCCCGCGGCCGATCGACGAGGTGTTCATGCCGCGGCTGCTGCCGCCGACCGCCGACTGAGGGTCGGTCGCCGCCCCGGGTGCAGCGACTCCACGGCGACGAGGACCTCGTCCGGATCAGGCCTCAGCCCACCGACGAGGTCTGCGTGGGGACGACTGCTCCGCGCCGGCGACCGACCCGGGCCACTGCGTCGGTGCACAACAGGTCGACGCCCGGCCGGGCCAGCCGCGCGGCCTCCTCCGGGTCGTCGACGATGCCCGCGGCGACCGCCATGCCGGCCGCGTGCAGGTCCGCCACCACGGCCGGGTCGCGGCGCACGTGCTCGACGGACAGGTGCAACTCGGTGAGCCCGCAGCGCCGCGCCCAGACGACCGCCCGGTGGGGGTCCTGCCACGGTTCGAGGATCACCGCCCCGCCGACGGTGCCGCGCCCGGCGAGGACCCGGGCGCCGAGCGCGTCGAAGGACGAGGTGACGACCCGATCGGTCCCGGGGTGCCGCCGCCTCCGCCGATCGAGGTGGTCGGCGAGCAGCGCGGCGGTCCGTGCGCGCCGGCTGCCGAGGCCGGCCTTGACCTCGGTGACGACGAGCGCGGACGAGGCGGCGGCCAGGTCGAGGACCTCGTCGAGACGCGGGACGTACGCGCCGCCGGGCAGCCGGAGGGCACGGAGCGCGGCGTAGGGCGTGTCCGCCACCACCGGGCCGGCCCGGCGCCGGTGCCCAGCACCGGCCGAGGTCGGGGTCGGGGTCGTGGGCGAGGACGAGGACCCCGTCGGCGGTGGTCCGGACGTCGACCTCCACGCCGTCGACGCCGACTCCAGAGCGGCAGTCACCGCAGGGGAGGTGTTCTCGGTGTGCAGGGGGCCGGAGGGTGTGCCGCGGTGCCCGATGACGCGCATGTCCCGGACGCTCGTGGTCCCCTTCGACCGGCGGACGACGCCCGTCTGCCGTGTCGGTGACCCGCCCGTGAAGACCAGGAGCGGGCCGGCCGGGTCAGGCGGTTGACTGCACCGCGGCGATGACCTCGGCGTCGGTCGGGTTGCGCAGCACCGCGCCGCGCCGCCGGACCACCACCGGAAGGTCCTCCTCGGTGACCCCGAGCTCGTCGAGCACCGCGGCACCGTACCCGTCGGCGTCCAGGTCGACGAAGCCGGCCGCCAGCCGCCGGCTTCGCGCGAGCTCCTGCAGCCGACGGCTGTCCGGTGAGCCGCCGCGACCCACGATGCGCAGGTCGGCGGCGAGCTCCAGCAGACTCGACCGGCGCAGCAGGAAGGCCCGCAGCACCAGCTCCCGCAGCGCCGGATCGGCGTCGAACACTCGGTGCAGCTGCGCACGGTCCGCGCGCAGCACCACCGCCGGCCGGAGCACCACCGCGGTCAGCGACACCGGCTGGCCGCCGAACAGGTCAAGCTCGCCGAGGAAGCGGTGCGGGCCGTGAACCGCGATGATGCGCTGGCCGGCGCGGCCGTGGTCTTCCACGATGGCGACGGCCCCCGAGACGACGACGTGGAAGGCGTACCCGGCGTCGCCCGCGCGGAAGAGGGTGTCGCCGGGCTCGCACTGCAGGCGATCGGCGAACCGCTCGACCAGCGCGATCTGCGCGTCGGTGAGCCGGGGGAAGGCGCCGTCCCGGTCGGGGGTCTCGGGCAGGTCGGCCGGCAGGTCCTCGGGCGCCTCGCCCGCTGCCCGCCGCTGGTCGGCGCGCCGCGGGCCCAGCGCCGGCAGCACCAGCCCGGCCAGCGGGTCGTCGGCGGCCGGGGGCAGCCCCTCCTCCCCTCCGGCGGCGAGCAGCGCGGCGGTGAGGGAGTCGGTGTCGAACGGCCCGATGTGCCGGCGTCCGTTGACGAAGAAGGTGGGGGTGCCGGTGACGCCGTTGGCCTCGGCCGACTCGACGTCCTCTTCGACGCGGCGGGCGAACCGGCCGGACCCCAGGTCGCGGGCGAAGCGCGGCACGTCGAGCCCGGCGGCCGCGGCGTGCTCGAGCAGGTCGGCCGCGGTCAGCCGGTCCTGGCCGGCGAACAGCCGGTCGTGCAGCTCCCAGAACCGGCCCTGGGCGGCCGCCGCCTCGGCCGCCTCCGCGGCCAGCCGCGCGTGCGGGTGGACGTCGACCAGCGGCACGTGCCGGAAGACGTAGCGCAGCCGGTCGCGAACTGCTTGCGCAGCTCCTCGACGGTCCCGGTCGCGCGGCCGCAGAACGGGCACTCGAAGTCGCCGTACTCGACAAGGGTGAGCGGCGCGTCGGCCGGCCCGCGGACGTGGTCGCGGTCGGCGTCGATCGGCGGGTCGAGCAGCTCCGGCCGGGCCGCGGCGCCGGGCGGACGGAGCCGGTCGGCCAGCCGGAACAGCGCCCAGCCCAGCAGCGCCGCCAGCACCGAGGCGACCAGGACGCCGACCCGCGCCTGGTCGGCCGCCGTCTCGTCGTCGAAGGCGAGGTCGACGATGAACAGCGAGATGGTGAAGCCGAGGCCCGACAGCGCCGCTCCACCGGCCACCTGCAGCCACGACAGCCCGGGGGCGAGCCCGCCGAGGCGCATCCGGACCGCCAGGCTGGTGCCGAGCAGGATGCCGGCCAGCTTGCCGAGCACCAGGCCGGCGACGACGCCGAGGGTGACCGGCGAGGTGGCAGCCGCGCGCAGGGTCTCGCCGGTGAGGGGCACGCAGGCGTTAGCGAGGGCGAACACCGGGACGAGAACGAAGCTGGTCCACGGCTGCCACAGCTGCTGCAGCCGCTCGCTGGCCAACACCGACCGGTCGATGGACAGCCGCGCGGCGCGGGCGAACCCCCGGTTGGGCGACTGCTGGTAGGCCCGCGTCCGCCGGGCGGCGTCCTCCACGTCCTCCCGGCGGGCCGGATAAGCGGGGGTGAACAAGGCGATCACCACCCCGGCGACGGTGGGGTGGTGATCGGACCGGCCCGATCAGGGCGAGCAGTCCGAGCAGGAACGCGGTGTCGGTGGAGATCACCACGCCCCAGGCCGCGGCCGCCTCGTCGCCGAGGGTGAACGCCACGTAGACTAGGGCGGGCACAGCGAGGCCGGTGATCGCGGCCAGCGCGGGCACCGCGGCCCGCCGATCGGTGAGCTCGCCCATCACCAGCTCGCACTTGATCTCCAGCCCCACGACGACGAAGAAGAACACCATCAAGCCGTCGTTCACCCAGTGCTGCAGGTCCAGGGCGAGCTCGGCGCCGGCGACGCGGACGGCGAGCTCGGTGTGCCAGAAGGTCTCGTAGCTCCCGCCCCAGGGCGAGTTGGCCCACAGCAGTGCGGCGAGGGTGGCGGCGAGCAGCAGCCCGGCGCCCCCGGCCTCGGTGCGCAGCCGCTGCCGCAGCGGGCGACCCGTGCGAGCAGCCCCCACCCGCCCGGCGTGGACTGCCCGCTGACGCCGGTGGTCACCGCGTCCCCTCCCCCGCCGCGGTCGGGTGCGACTGCGGCCCACTGACGCTGCGGTGCGGGCCCTGCTCGACGGGCGGCCGCTGCAGCGGCCGGGGGTCCACCGTCCCCAGAGGCCGCCGGACCAGCACCGCGGCGCCGAGCGCGCCGGCGACCAGCAGGCCGGCGCACACGGCCATGGCCGTGCGGAAGCCGGCGCCGAAGGCGGCCGGGTCGCCGACCCCGGTGCCGCCGAGCCCCGCCACGGCCGGAACGACCGCGACGGCGAGCAGGCCGGCGGCGCGGGCCACCGCGTTGTTCACCCCGGAGGCGGCACCGGCCAGCCGGCCCGGCGCGGAGTCCAGCACGGTGGCGGTCAGCGGCGCGACGAGCAGCGTCAGCCCGGCGCCGAACACCGCCGTCGCGGGCAGCACGTCGGTAAGCCAGCCGGCGTCGGGGCCGATCCGGGCCATCAGCAGCACTCCCGCCGCGGCCACCAGCGGGCCGGCGGTCAGCAGCGGCCGCGGGCCGATCCGCTGGGCCAGCGCGCCGACCCGCGCGGAGAACAGCAGCATCAGCGCGGTCGCCGGCAGGACGGCGGTGCCGGCCGGCAGCGGGTCGAACCCGGCGACCACCTGCAGGTGCAGGACCAACAGCACGAAGACCACCCCGAGGGCGGCGTAGACCAGCAGGGTCACCGCGTTGGCGGCGGCGAACTGCCGGGAGGCGAACAGCACCGGCGGCACCAGCGGCGCGGGCGAGCGCCGCTGGACGACGGTGAAGGCGGCCAGCGCCACGAGCCCGGCCGCGACCCATCCCCAGACGCCGGGGCCGCTCCCGGGCTCCCCCGCAGCAGTGAGCCCGTGGGTCAGCGCACCGAGTCCGGCGATGACGAGCGCCGTCCCCGACCAGTCCAGGCGGTGTGCCGCCTGCGGGTCGCGCGACTCGGGCACGTGCCGGAGCGTCACCGCCACGACCACCGCGGCCAGCGGCAGGTTGACCAGGAAGACCAGGCGCCAGTCGATGCCGACCAGCCAGCCGCCCACGAACGGCCCGACCGCGCCGGCCACCCCGCCGAACCCGGACCAGGCGCCGACGGCTGCGGCCCGGTCGCGCCCGGAGAACGAGGCCGAGATCAGCGCCAGGCTGCCGGGGGTGAGCAGGGCTCCACCAACGCCCTGCAGCGCCCGCGCGGCCACCAGCGTCCCGACGTCGGGGGCCAGGCCGCACAGCAGCGACGCCGCGGCGAACCACACGGTGCCGATGAGGAACACCCGCCGCCGGCCGAACCGGTCGCCCAGCGAGCCGCCCATGAGGATCAGCGACGCGAGGGTGAGGGTGTAGGCGTTCACCGTCCACTGCAGGCCCGAGAAGCCGGCGTCGAGCTCGGTGCCGATCCGCTTCAGCGCGACGTTGACCACGGTGGCGTCCAGCATCGCCATGCCCGACCCCAGCACGGTCGCCAGCAGCACCCACCGGGCCTGCGGCGTGCCCATCCGCAGACCGCCGTCCGGCACTGCTGCGCCCCGGCGCACCGCTCAGCCGTACCGCGCGACGAAGGTGGCCAGCAGCCGGCTCGGCTCGGTGACCACCGCCTGGCTGACCCGGGCGATGAGCTCCTCCATCTCCGCGGGCGGGAAGTATCCGGCGTGCTGGTAGACCCGCACCCGGGTGACGACACCGGCGACGTCGAGCTCGGGGTGGAACTGGGTGGCGTAGACGTTGCGGCCGATCCGGAACATCTGCACCGGGCAGCCGGCCGAGGTGGCCAGCAGCACCGCCGAGGGCGGCAACATCCGGCAGGCCTCCTTGTGCCCGACCAGCGCGTCGAACACCTCGGGCATCCCGGCGAGCAGCGGGTCGGCCCGCCCGGCGTCGGTCAGCGTCACCGGCACGCAGGAGATGGGCTCACCGTGGGTGCGGTCGATGACCCCGCCCTGGTGGTTGCCCAGGGTGCCGATGCCGTAGCAGGCACCGAGGAAGGGCACGTCCCGGGCGACGACCTGGTCCAGCAGGGCGGACAGGTCGGCCTCCACCCGGCGCTGGACGGCGGACTTGCCCTCCGCCGGGTCGCTGGAGTTGAACGGCCCGCCGCCGAGGAACACCCCGGCGTAGTCGTCGAGGTCCAGCGGCGGCAGCGGCCCGGCCTCCAGCCGGATCCGCCGCAACCGGTTCTCCTCCAGGCCGGTGGCGCGGAGGAAGGCGGCGTACTCGTCGTCCGCGGCCTCGTCCTCGGGCCTCGAGGCCAGCAGGAGGAAGGGCCGCACGGACGCCGATGCTAGGCGGCCCCGCGGCGGGGGGCAGGGCGCCGGGTGGCCGGTCCGACCGGGCGCGGGGCGCCCCGCCCGGCGCTGGCGTCCCATCCGTCACGGATTTGGTTGCTTCTGCCAGCGCCGTGTCACCACTTCGTGGGATCCACTGCACAGGCTGAGGGCCGGATCAGCCGATGGTGGCGGCATGGCACGCCGCCTCTCCCTCGCGAGGACCCAGACCCAGCGCCGGGTCGCCCCCGCAGCCGCGCCTGCCCCATGGTGGCGGGACGCGGTCGTCTACCAGGTGTACCTGCGCTCGTTCGCCGACAGCGACGGCGACGGCATCGGCGACCTGCGCGGGTTGCGGCAGCGGCTGCCCTACCTGTCCTGGCTGGGCGTCGACGCGGTGTGGATCAACCCGCACTACCCGTCGGGCGGCGCGGACGGCGGCTACGACGTCGTCGACTACCGCGCGGTCGACCCCGCCTACGGCAACGTGTCCGACCTGGAGGGCCTGGTGGAGGACGCCGGCCGGCTCGGCCTCAAGGTGGTGCTCGACGTCGTCCCCAACCACACCTCCGACCAGCACCCGTGGTTCCAGGCGGCGCTGGCCGACCCGGAGTGCCCGGAGGCCGCGCGGTACCACTTCGCGCCGGCGTCGGAGGAGCCGCCGAACAACTGGCAGTCGCTCTTCGGTGGGCCGGCCTGGTCGCGCACCCCGGACGGGCGCTGGTACCTGCACCTGTTCGCCCCGGAGCAGCCCGACCTCAACTGGCGCGACCCCGCCGTGGCCGAGGACTTCGAGCGCACCCTGCGCTTCTGGCTCGACCGCGGCGTCAGCGGTTTCCGCGTCGACGTGGCCTACGGCCTGTTCAAGGACGCCGACCTGCGGGACAACCCGGGCAGCTACTCCCCCACGCTGTTCGGCCACGGCCCCGAGCAGGCCATGACCTGGAACCAGCCCGAGGTGCACGACGTGTGGCGCCGCTGGCGCTCCATCTGCGACGAGTACCCCGACACCATGCTGGTCGGCGAGGTCTGCCTGGCCGACCTCGAGCAGGTGGCCCTGTACTCCCGGCCCGACGAGCTGCACCAGTCGCTTTCCTTCCGGCTGCTGAAGTCGCCGTGGGCCACAGCGTCCTTCACCGAGGCGATCGCCAGCGCGCTGGACGCCTACGGCCCGGTCGGCGCGCCGGTGTCGTGGGTGCTGGGCAACCACGACAAGGAGCGGCAGGTCACCCGCTTCGGGGGCGGCGAGGTCGGCACCGCCCGGGCCCGCGCGGCCGCGCTGCTGACGCTGGCGCTGCCGGGCTCGGCCTACCTCTACGCCGGCGACGAGCTGGGCCTGCCGCAGGCCGACGTGCCCGACGAGGCCAAGCAGGACCCGATCTTCCACCGCAGCGGCGGCGCCCGCGCCGGTCGCGACGGCTGCCGCGTGCCGATGCCGTGGAACCCCACCGAGGGTGTCGGCTTCTCCCCCGACGGGGCGGCCGAGCCGTGGTTGCCGATCCCCGCCGACTGGGGCCGCTACGCCGTCTCGGTGCAGGCGGCGCAGGGCGGCTCGACGCTGACCCTGCACCGGCGTGCCCTGGCGCTGCGCGCGGCGCACCCCGCGTTGGCCTCCGGCTCGGCCACGGTGACCACGCGGGGCAACGTCCTGACCATCCGCTCGGTCGGCGGCGGCGAGGCGGTCCGCTGCGTGGTCAACATGGGCAGCGAGACGGTGCTCGCCGGTTGCCCCGGCTCGGTGCTGCTCTCCTCCACCGCCCAGGTGCGCCGCTCCGGCGGCACGGTCGCGCTGCCGCCGGACAGCGCCGTCTGGGTGCTCGAGGACTGACCGGCTCGGCTACGTGCACCAATAGCCTGCGGTCCTCGGGACGGCCCGGGTACATGGTCGGCGACGCGACGATCGACGGCTGAGCTGGTGATCGGGTTCAGGATGTCCACACTGGCCGTCGACTCCGCTCCGGCGCCGCTCGACCCGTGGAGCCGACTGGTTGCCAGACCGACGGTCCCCTGTGGCCGCGGCGCTCGAATCGGCAGCGACAGTCGGGCCGTGGGTCGTCGTCGACAGCTGGGCCGTCCTCGGGGGTCGCGGGCTCGCCCCCATCGGGGACGGGTACCTCAGGGACGACGGCGGTCGCCTGCTGCTGACCTACCGCGGCCTCACCACGATCGGCGTGGCGCCCAAGCCGTTCGTCGCTGGACTTTCCCGTGCAACGACTGACCGCTACCGTAGGCACGTACCTACATGGAGGGCTGTCATGGCGACCATCTCATCACGCGAGTTCAACCAGGATGTGAGTGCCGCCAAGCGAGCGGCGTCGCGCGAGCCGGTCGTCATCACCGACCGCGGTCGGCCGTCGCATGTGCTGTTGTCCATCCAGGAATACCAGCGTCTCGTCGCTGATCAGCGCACCATCGTGGAGTGGCTGTCCGTGGACGACGACATCGACTTGTGTCCGGGGCGGGTGGAGCTGTCGCTGACAGCGCCTGACCTGTGAGCTACCTGCTCGACACCAACGTCATAAGCGAACTGCGCAAGCCCGCCGGACGCGCCGCACCCAACGTCCGCGCGTGGGCCCAACAGCAGTCCACTCACGAGCTGTCGATCAGCGTCATCACGGTGATGGAGATCGAGATCGGCATCGCGCGCATGGAACGACGCGATCCAGCTCAAGGCGAGGTACTCCGTCGATGGCTGGAGCAGGACATGCTTGCCGCCTTCGCGAGCCGCACACTGCCGGTCGACCTCGACGTCGTGCGCCATGCGGCACGCATGCACGTCCCCGATCCGCGACCGGAGCGCGACGTCCTGATCGCGGCGACGGCGGTGACACGAGGTCTGACCATCGTCACCCGCAACACCGCCGACTTCGAGCGGCTCGGGGTGGCGCTCGTGAATCCCTGGAACTAGGAGTACAGCCCCGTCACGGAGTTCCACCGCCTGCGCGCCGTCCGCCCGTGGGCAGGTGTAGATAAGAGACGGCGCACCGCACTCCGGCGCGCTCATCGAAGCACGGGCGAGGGAGCGCGGATGACGCAGGCACGGGACGTGGCGGGCGACCTGATCGGGGCGCTGCGCCGCGCGGGCGTCGGCGACGTCGACGACTCCGGCCTGGCCCGGGCGCTGTACTCCTCCGACGCCTCGCTGTATCGGGTGCTGCCGCAGGCCGTCGTCCGGCCGCGGCACCCCGACGAGATGGAGGCCACCCTCGCCGTCTGCCGGGAACTGGGCGTGCCGCTGACCGCCCGCGGGGCCGGCACCTCGATCGCCGGCAACGCGGTGGGGCCGGGCGTCGTCGTCGACACCAGCCGGTACCTGTCCCGGGTGCACTCGGTGGACCCTGAGGCACGGACGGCGACCGTCGACCCCGGCGTGGTGCAGGCGGCGCTGCAGACCGCGGCGCGGCCGCACGGGCTGCGCTTCGGTCCCGACCCGAGCACCCACAACCGTTGCACGATCGGCGGGATGATCGGCAACAACGCCTGCGGTTCCCGGGCCCTGGGCTACGGCCGGACGTCGGACAACGTGGTCGGCCTCGACGTGGTCACCGGCGCCGGCGAGCGGCTCACGCTCGGGCCCGACGGCGCCGAATCCGGCGGGGTGCTCGGCCGGCTGCAGCAGCTGGTGGACGGCGAGCTCGCGGCGATCCGCACCGAGCTCGGGCGCTTCGGCCGGCAGGTGTCGGGCTACTCCCTGGAGCACCTGCTGCCCGAGCGCGGCTTCGACGTCGCCCGCGCTCTCGTGGGCAGCGAAGGCACGCTCGCCGTCGTGCTCGGCGCGACCGTGCGGCTGGTCACCGACGCGCCCTTCCGCGGCCTGGTCGTGCTCGGCTACCCGTCGATGGCCGAGGCCGCCGACGCCACCCCCGGTCTACTGCCGCACGAGCCCACCGCCGTCGAAGGCCTCGACCAGCGGATCGTGCAGCGGCTGCGCGACGTCCCCGCGGCGGTCGTGCCCGACCTGCCCCGCGGCGACGGCTGGCTGATCGTCGAGCTGACCGGCGACACCGTCGCCGAGGTCGAGGCCAAGGCCAAGGGCGTGCTCGCCGACGCCGGCGCGCTGGACTCACTGGTGGTCACCGACGTGGCAGAGGCCGCGGCCATCTGGCGGATCCGCGAGGACGGCGCCGGCCTGGCCGCCCGCACTTCCGACGGCCGCCCGGCGCACGCCGGCTGGGAGGACGCCGCGGTGCCGGTCGAGGCACTCGGCGCCTACCTGCGCGAGTTCGAGGCGCTGCTCGACCAGCACGACCTGCAGTGCGTCCCCTACGGCCACTTCGGTGACGGCTGCGTGCACGGGCGCATCGACTTCCCCTTCGGGCACGGGGAGGACCGCGGCCGGGCCGCGTACCGGTCCTTCGTGCAGGACGCCGCGGCGCTGGTCGCCCGCTACGGCGGCTCGGTCTCCGGCGAGCACGGCGACGGGCGGGCGCGCAGCGAGCTGCTCCCGGCCATGTACTCCCCGCACGTGCTGGGGCTGTTCGAGCAGGTCAAGGGCCTGTTCGACCCGGACGACGTGCTCAACGCCGGCGTCCTGGTGCGTCCGGCCCGGGTCGAGGACGACATCCGCATGGCCGCCGCGCCGAGGAGGACGACGGGTCTGGCGCTGGCCTACCGGCACGACGACGGGGACTTCTCCGCCGCGGTGCACCGCTGCACCGGCGTCGGCAAGTGCCGGGCGGACCTGCAGGCCAGCGGCGGGGTGATGTGCCCGTCGTGGCCGGCGACGCGCGAGGAGAAGGACACCACCCGCGGCCGGGCGCGGGTGCTCCAGGAGATGCTGGCGCCGGGCGGCCCGGTGCGCGACTGGCGCTCGCCGGAGGTGCACCAGGCCCTGGACCTGTGCCTGTCCTGCAAGGGCTGCTCGCGCGACTGCCCCACCGGCGTGGACATGGCCTCCTACAAGGCCGAGGTGCTGCACCAGAGCTACCGCCGCCGGCTGCGGCCGCGCGCGCACTACACGCTGGGCTGGCTGCCCCGCTGGGCCGACGTCGCCGCCCGGGCGCCCCGGCTGGCCAACGCGGTGACGGGCTCGAAGCTGGGCGGCCGGCTGGCCAAGTGGGGCGCCGGCGTCGACCAGCGCCGCTCGCTGCCGGCCTTCGCCGACCGGACCTTCCGACAGCGGTGGGCTGACCGGCCCGTGGCGGAGGGTGGCCGGCCGGTCGCCCTATGGGTCGACTCGTTCACCGACCACTTCGCCCCCGAGGTCGCCGAGGCCACCGCCGCCGTGCTGGAGCACGCCGGCTACCGGGTGCAGGTGCCGCCGGCCGAGGCGTGCTGCGGGCTGACCTGGATCACCACCGGCCAGCTCGACGCCGCCCGCCGCACCCTGTCCCGCACCGTCGAGCTGCTCGCCCCGCTGGTCGACGACGGCGTCCCGGTGGTAGGGGTCGAGCCCTCGTGCACCGCGGTGCTGCGGGGCGAGGCGCAGGACCTGGTGCCCGGGGACGCCGCGGCCCGGGTGGCCGCGGGCACCCGCACGCTGGCCGAGCTGCTGCGGGAGACACCGGGCTGGACGCCGCCGTCCCTGGCCGGGGTCGAGGTCGTCGCCCAGCCGCACTGCCACCACCACGCCGTCCTGGGCTGGGCGACCGACGAGCGGCTGCTGCGCGAGGCCGGCGCCACGGTCACCCGGGTCGGCGGCTGCTGCGGGCTGGCCGGCAACTGGGGCGTGGAGCGCGGCCACCACGAGGTGTCGGTGACCATCGCAGAGCAGCAGCTGCTGCCCGCCGTCCGCGCCGCCGGGCCGGACGCCGTCGTGCTGGCCGACGGGTTCTCCTGCCGCACCCAGCTCGACCAGCTGGCCGGCCGCGACGGGATGCACCTGGCCCAGCTGCTGGCCCGGGCCGCTGGCTCCTGAGGCCATGGCCGGTTTCGACGACCTGACCGTTGAGCAGCTGCGGGCGCTCGGCGGCCTGAAGTGGTCGCTGTACCCGGGCGCGCTCGGGGCGTTCGTCGCGGAGGCGGACTTCGGCACCGCGCCGGCGGTCACCGAGGCGCTGCATGCGGCCGTCGGTGCCGGCGCGTTCGGCTACCTGCCGCCGGCGCTGCTCGCGGGGATGTCCGAGGCGTACGCGGCGTGGTCGCGCGACCGGTACGGCTGGGCGGTGCCGCCGGAGCGGGTGCGGCCGCTGGCCGACGTCCTGGCCGGGCTCGGTGCCGCGATCGAGCACTTTTCCCGGCCGGGCAGCAAGGTCATCCTGCCGACGCCCGCCTACATGCCCTTCCTGACCTTCCCCCTGGCGCTGGGACGGGAGGTCATCGAGGTGCCGATGGCCCGGGACGGCGACCGGTACGGCTACGACCTCGACGCGCTGGACGCCGCGTTCCGCGCCGGCGGGCACCTGCTGGTGCTGTGCAACCCGCACAACCCGATCGGCCGGGTGCTGGAGCCGGCGGAGATGGTCGCCGTCGCCGAGGTCGTGGACCGGCACGGCGGGCGGGTGTTCTCCGACGAGATCCACGCCCCACTGGTCTTCCCCGGGCACCGGCACGTGCCCTACGCCTCCCTGGACGACGTCACCGCCGGGCATGCGGTGACCGCGACGTCGGCGTCCAAGGCGTGGAACCTGCCGGGCCTGAAGTGCGCGCAGCTGGTGCTGTCCAACGCCGCCGACGCGGCGACCTGGGCGCAGGTGGGCTCGTTCGCCGAGCACGGCGCCTCCACCCTCGGCGTCGTGGCGAACACCACGGCCTACACCGGCGGCGCCGGCTGGCTGGACGACGTCCTGGGGTACCTCGACGGCAACCGCCGGCTGCTGGCCGAGCTGATCGGCACCCACCTGCCCGGTGTCCGGTACACCCCGCCGGAGGGCACCTATCTGGCCTGGCTGGACTGCCGGGAGCTCGACCTGGCCGAGCCCGGCGCCTTCTTCCTGGAGCAGGCCGGGGTGGCCCTGACAGACGGCGCGCTGTGCGGTGCGGCGGGCACGGGCTTCGTCCGGCTGAACGTCGCCACCCCGCGGCCGGTGCTGACCGAAGTCGTCGAGCGGATGGGCGCCGCGCTCACCGCGCGCTGAGCGGGGTTGACGAGGGGGATCCATCCGCCTGTACAGCGCGAAAAACCTCGCCCCGAAGGCAGCCTCAGGCGCACACCGCCTGCAGGCCCGGCACTCCATCTCCGGCGGCAGTCAGTGACTCGTCCCCCGATCCGATCGGGCGATGGACCTGTCCCTGCGGGAACCCGCCGGTCCGCACCAGGGTGTTCGAGATGTCCCTGACCTTGGTGTCGGTGTACCTGGCCGCCCGGGTCAGGGCCTGCCACGACTGGTCGGCGGTGAGCTCGTAGCGCTTGATGAGGATGCCCTTGGCCCGTTCGATGACCTGCGTTGCGGCTCGATCAGACGCGTAGACGGCAGCCGCCCCCATGCGGCCGCTCAGAGACGGAAGGCGGCTTCACCCCCGCTCGGTCGGTCCGCCACCGCGCGTGTGCCAGTCGTAGCTCGCCCCGGCTCACCGCCCCGTCTCCCGCACGCAGAAGGCCGTGGCTACTTTCAAGTCTCCTTCTCGATCTCCAACTCGGCGACCCGCCGCAGCCGGGCCGGCTCCGCCCGCTCATCGGCGCTGACCGGACCACCGGGCGTGGCCCGCTCCCGCCGTCATGCGCCCACCCAGTTCCGCGGCGTCTGGTGATCGATGCCGAGTTCCCGGGCGACGTCCCACACGCCCCGCCGCGGTCGACCACCAACGACGCCGCTGCCTGCGGAACTCCTCCGGGTACTTGCGCCGCCTCCCAACCGGGGCCTCCTCCCTCGCTAGCTTCCAAGTCTGGAGGTCTTGGGCCGCGGGGGTCGCTGCACGACCGACAGTGTGGTAGGCCTTGCCCACACCGATCCGGTTGTGGCGCTCTGGCCGAACATCAGGTTCACCAGGCGGCGGCTGTGAGCGCGGGACTGCTACCCATGCTTCGAGAACGAGACGCAGCTTCAGCCCGGCGACAGGAGAGACGTGGACGAGGCTCTTGGACAGTCCGACACGAACGATGGCTCCCCTCCCCGTTCGTCTGGGCGAGTGCTGTTGGCAACCGACGGCTCCCTCCCGTCGGTCGCGGCAACGCTCCGGGCGATCGAGCTGGGCCGGGAGCGTGGGGCGGAGCTGCACGCCGTGCACGCGATCACCCCGGAGTCCGATCTCCAGGTCGAGTTCGGAGAGGCGAGCCTCGCCGCGCTCGATGTCCAGCCAGTCGACGGGCTCGAGGCGGCTCGCTACCTCTCGTCGCGGGCAGGCGTCCCCGCCCAACTGCATCGGGTCCGCGGCCCGGTGGTGGAATCGATCCTCGAAACCGCGCGGCGGATCGGCGCTGAGACGATAGTCATGGGTGAGACGGCACTGCCGCGGGCGCCCAGGCGCACTGGAATTGGCACCGTGGCCGAGATGGTACAGATGGATCGTTCAGAGAAGGAGGTCATCGTCGTTCCGGGGCGCGCCGCGGACGTCGTCCCCGTCCTGAAGGAGATCTTCGCCAGCGACCCCGACGCGCTGCCAGGGGCGGCGTCGCTCGACCCCGACGTGGATTGGGCAGCGGTCGTGCGCGAACCGTCGTTTCGCGAGCTCATGTCGGCGAAAACGCGCTTCATCGTGTCGGTCACGGTCTCGGCCCTCACGTTCTACTTGGGCGTCAACGTGCTCGCCGGTTTCGCGCCCGGGTTCATGAGCCAGCGCGTCGTAGGCGCGTTGAACGTGGGATACGTCCTGATTCTCGCCCTGTACGTGATGACATGGGCCATCGCCCTCATCTACGTCCGAGTTGCCAACCGCACCTTCGACTCCAAGGCGGCGGACGCTATCGCGAGCCTCGAGAAGCGGAGGAGGGTCCGGTGAGAGCTCTGACGATCGTCATATTCCTGGTTATTCTGGGGATAACACTTGGCATCACCTACTGGGCCGCGAAGCGGACGAAGACGGCGAGCGAGTTCTACACAGCAGGCCGCTCCCTGCGCGCGTCCGAGAACGGCCTGGCGCTTGCCGGGGACTGGATGAGCGCTGCAGCATTTCTGGGGTTCACCGGCCTCGCGGCCCTCTACGGGATGGACGGGTCGCTCTATGCCGTCGCGGCCCTGGTCGCGTTTCTCACGGTCCTTCTCCTGATCGCCGAGCCTCTCAGGAACACCGGCAAGTACACCATGGCCGACGTCATCGCCTATCGGATGCAACGGCCCCAGGCGCGTCTAGCGGCGGTGGTCAGCGCGGTCGTGGTCAACCTCGCCTACATGGTCCCGCAGATGGTCGGGGCGGGTGTTCTCGCCACGTTGCTTCTGGGGATCCCGTACAACGTCGCCGTCGTGATCGCGGGCATGGCAATGGTCCTGTACGTGGCGTTCGGCGGGATGCTCGCGACCACCTGGGTTCAGATTGTGAAGGCCATCCTCCTGCTGTCGGCCGCCGTCGTCCTGGTCGTTTGGATCCTGGCGCTGTTCAGCTTCAACCCACTCAACCTCTTCGCCGGGGTGCAGGACCGGTACGGACCGGAGTTGTTGTCACCGGGCAACTACCTGAAGCATCCGCTCGACGCGGTATCCCTGGGCCTGAGCTTCGTCCTCGGCACGGCCGGTCTTCCCCACGTCATGGTCCGGTTCTACACAGTGCCCGACGCGCAGACCGCGCGACGGTCCATCATCTGGGTGATGTTCCTCGCGGGCGCGTTCTTCATGGCCGCGACGCTCATCGGGTTCGCCGCAGCCTACTTCGTGGGACAGGATGCCATCCTTGCGGCCGACCGGGGGGGCAATCTGGCACTGCCGCTCCTGGCCCAATTCCTCGGGGGCGGCCCCGGGAGCCTGGGTGGTCAGATCTTCCTCGCCTTCGTAGCGGCGGTCGCCTTCACGACGATCCTCGCTGTCGTGGCCGGGCTCACGCTCGCGACCTCCGGGGCGATCGCGCACGATCTCTACGTCAACGTCATCAAGCATGGCGACGTCGGCGAGGACCAGCAGGTCCGCGTCGCCCGGCTGTCCACCTTCGCCGTCGGTGCCGTGGCCATCCTGTTCGGCCTACTGGCCCAGGGCGTAAACGTCGCCGTGCTGGTGGTACTGGCGATCGCCGTTGCGGCCAGCTCGAACTTCCCCATCATCGCCCTGTCGCTGTTCTGGCGGCGCTTCAACACCTGGGGCGTGATCGGGGGCGTGACGGCCGGCCTGGTCTCGTCGGTGGTGCTGGCGCTCCTCGGCCCCGCGTTCCTCGGCCCAGACGCTCTGTTCCCCCTCGTGAACCCGACCCTCCTGAGCATGCCACTGGGATTCGCGGGCGCGGCCCTCGGCACCTTCCTGGGGGGCCGCCGGAACTCGGCCGCGCAGGCGCGGTTCGACGAGGTGACTTTCCGAGCGCACACCGGCATGGGGGCGGAGGTATAGGCCGGTCGCATCGAGTTGGAGAGGCAGGCGCGGGCGGGAGCTCCCGCTCAGATCCTCGAATCGCTGCTGGAGCAAGAGGAGGGAGGGCAATGCCATCACCCGAGGCACTCGCCTTCGACATGTACGGAACGCTGGTCGACCCCATCCGAATCTGGAAGCGGGTTGAGGAGTACGTCCCCGACGAGAAAGCGATCGGTATAGCGGAGACGTGGCGACAGAAGCAGCTGGAGTACACTTTTCGGCTCACTGCGATGGGTGAGTACGAGGACTTCCAGCAGGTAACGCGGAAGGCGCTCGACTACGCGCTCATGACCGCCGGCCGGGATCTGGACGGCGAACAGAAGGATGCGTTGATCAAGCAGTACAACGACCTGGAGCGGTTCCCCGACGTGCATCCGGGGCTGGAACAACTGAAAAACGCAGGCCATCAGATGGTGATCTTTTCAAACGGCAGTCCCTCGATGCTGGAGCCCTTGATGGAGGCAGCCGGGCTCCGCGCCTACTTCGACGATTACATCAGCGTCGATGAGGTCCGCGCATTCAAGCCCTCCCCAAAGGCCTATCGGCGAGTGGCGGAGCGACTGGGACGCCCCATCAATGAGATCCGACTGGTGTCCTCCAACCCGTTCGATGATATTGGGGCCGAGGCTGCCGGGATGCGGGCCGCCTGGGTCGACCGGTCCGCGGGCCTGTTCGACACGCTCCGCCCCGTCCCGGACGTTATCGTCGGGACACTCACCGAACTGGCTGACGCCCTGCAGGTGAAGTAACAGAGCGGCACGAACGCGATGGCGCCGAGTGCGAGGCAGTGGGTGGCGCTAGCCCTCCCCGGCCCACAGGGTCCCCGCACATGCACCGGTCCAGCAGTCGGACGATGCCGGGGTCACCACGCACGAGTTCGCACATGAGCGCTCGCAAGCCGCTACCGGTGACGGTTGCTGCCGTCTTGGCGAGAATCCGTCAGGGCTGGAACGCTCACCTCGTCGTCGTCCCGGTAGTTCTCACCCTCGTCGAGCTGGCCTCGATACAGACGGAGCTGCAGCTCCTGCTGTTCCCCTCCCTCGCGTCGTTCGCTTACCTGCTCTTCACGCGCCCCGTCGGGACACACGCCACGTGGCGCGGTGCAGTCGTGGGACCGACCGTCGGAGCGGCAATAGGATCGCTGGGTGCGCTCGTCTTCCAACCGAGGATCCTAGGAATACTCGTGGTCACGTTCATGACCATGCTCGTCATGCGCATGCTAAAGGTGACAAACGCCCCCGTCCTCGCGGTCTCGATCCTGCCGCTCGTATTCCGGACCGAGAGTTTAGAATTTCCGCTGTCGATATTCCTTGCCACGGCGGGACTGTTCGCGTTCTTCCTCCTCTGGCGTCGTACCCTTCCCCCTGATGTCGTCCGGTCACCCGGCGCGCCCTACTAGCCTCGGGCGCCTGCGCCGCAACCTGGAGCAGATCGTGGGCACCCACATCGACCTGGTGCCGGCCGACGGCGCTTCACAGCAGACGTGCGCTCGAACGTCAACGCCGATCTACTGACCTTGCGAGCCGCCGCACGAGGCAACGCTTCCTCGACGTGCTGGCCGTCATGGAGGCCATCGAGAACCACACCCGGACGCGGTGAGCGTGTCCGATGGACTGGTCTTCATGCGGTTCGCGTCCGCCTGATCGAGATCGGTGAGGCGGTCAAGGATCTCCCGGCGGAGCTGCTCGCCACCGAGCCACAGCCCGCCGGTTGAGAGGACTGTTCCTGCGTAGCGCAGTCGGTGACACGTCTCCGCGGGAAACGCCGCGACCGCTCTACTCGGTGAGCGGCCTGGCCCGCTGCCGGCACGCGGACGAGGCCCGCAGGCCTGCAGACGACGGGTATCCCAAGGCTGAGGAGCGCGCCCGCCGCCCGCCGTGCACGCTGGCGCGCGTGAGGGATCTCCTGGTCCGTCTCGGCGGCCCCGCGCTCTTCGTCCTGCTGTGGAGCACCGGCTTCGTCGGTGCCAAGTACGGGCTGCCCTACGCCGAGCCGTTCACCTTCCTCGCCGTCCGGCTGGGCATCGCCGCGGTGCTGCTCGCCGGGCTCGCCTTCGCACTGCGGTCGGCCCGGCCGGCCGACCGCGCCCAGGTGCGGCACGCCTCGGTGGCCGGCGTGCTCTTGCACGCCGTCTACCTGGGCGGCGTGTTCTACGGCGTCTCCGTCGGCGTCCCGGCCGGGGTCGCCGCGGTGGTGGTCAGCCTGCAGCCGGTGCTGGTCGCCGTCCTCGCCGCGCGGCTGCTCGGCGAGCGTGCCACCGCCCGGCAGTGGGCCGGGCTGGTGCTGGGCCTGGCCGGGGTCGCGCTCGTCGTCGGGCCGGGCATCTCGAGCGCGCAGTCCGCGCCCGGAGCGCTGCCGCCCGCGGGGCTGGGCGGCTGCCTCGTCGCCCTGGTCGGGGGGCACGGCCGGAACGATCTACCAGAAGCGGCACGGCGACGCGGTGCCGCTGGTGTGGGGAACCGCCGTGCAGTACACCGCCGCCGCGGCTCTGCTGCTGGTGCCGGCGGCGGCCACCGAGGACAACGCCATCGCCTGGACCGGCGAGTTCGTCGCCGCCCTCGTCTGGCTCGTCGCCGTCCTCTCGATCGGGGCGGTGCTCCTGCTGCTGGTGCTGCTGCGTCGGGGGTCGGCCTCCGGCGTCTCCAGCCTCTTCTACCTGGTGCCGCCGGCGACCGCGGTGGAGGCCTACCTGCTCTTCGGCGAGCGGCTCTCGGCGGTGTCACTGACCGGCATCGTGGTCACCACGGTCGGCGTCGCGCTGGTGGTGGCACCGGCCCGGCGGCGGGCCCGGGCCGCGGCCTGACGCGGGCGCGGCGGGTCAGCGTCGCAGGGCGCGGACCAGCCGGCGGACGCCGGTGTACGTGACGGCCGCGCCGGCCACCCACGGCCCGGCCACGATGAGCGGGTCGACGACCTGGTGCCGGGCGTCGGAGCGCCCCCGCCGCGAGCGCAGCCCGCCGTGGGTGAGCTCGGCGTGCACGCCGGTCTGGGTGAGCGGGTCGTCCGAACGCGCGGAGGCGAACGAGCGCAGGTGGCTCCCCCAGGCGTCAATCCGGTCGCCGGCGATCAGCAGCAGCCAGTGCGCCGTGCGGCCCTCGCTGAACCGCCGGTAGGCGTAGCGGCGCACCGCCCCGGACACGCCCCTCAGCGGCTGCGCGGTGCCGAACACCGGGGTGAGGAAGGCGTGCTCGATCGACCGCTCCCGGGACCCCCGCTCCAGCTGCCGCTCCGGGAAGTGCCAGTGGGCGCCGGTGGTCTCCGGCGCGTATCGGAGCCTGGGGTACGACGGCCGGTCGGCGGGGTCCAGGTCGGCTCCCCAGCCGGGGATCCGGGCCCGCAGCTGCTCGTGCGTCTCGCGGGGGGCGCGCTTGTCCCGGACGTAGGCGCTCGGGATGTCGGGCTCGGTCACTAGTCGCGCCTCCCTCAGGCCGCGCTGGGCAGGATCAGCGGCTTGATGCAGCCGTCGAGCTTGGCGGAGAACACGTGGTAGGCCTCGGCGATGTCCTCCAGCGGGAACCGGTGGGTGACCATCGCCCGCGGCGTCAGGTGGCCGTTGCGCACGTGCTCGAACATCCGTGGCCACTGGCGCTTGACCGGCGTCTGGTTCATCCGCAGCGTGAGCCCCTTGTTCAGCGCGTCGCCGAACTTCACCGCGTTGGGGATCGGCCCGTACGCGCCGACGACGGAGACGGTGCCGCCCTTGCGCACCCCGTCGATCGCCCAGTTCAGCGCCACCGGGGAGCCGCCCTGCAGCTTGAGCTTGGTCCCGGCCACGTGCTGCAGCAGGTTGCCGTCGGCCTCGGCGCCCACCGCCTCGATCACGACGTCGGCACCGAGGAAGTCGGTCTGCTTCTTCAGCTCCACCACGATGTCGTCGTACTCGTCGTAGTCGAGGGTCTCGGCGTACGCCATGGTCCGCGCCTTCTCCAGCCGCTCCTGCACGTGGTCGACGACGATCACCCGGCCGGCGCCCATCAGCCACGACGACTGGGCGGCGATCAGGCCGACCGGACCGGCCCCGAGGACGACGACCGTGTCGCCCTCGGCGATGTCCCCGAGCTGGGCCCCGAAGTAGCCGGTCGCGGCGGTGTCGGTCAGCAGGACGGCGTCCTCGTCGTGCATCCAGTCGGGGATCGGCACCGGGCCGACGTCGGCGAAGGGCACCCGCACGTACTGGGACTGGCCGCCGTCGTACCCGCCGGTGGTGTGCGAGTAGCCGTAGATGCCACCGACGGCGGTGGCGTTCGGATTGACGTTGTGGCAGTTGGAGTACAGGCCGCGGGCACAGAACCAGCAGCTGCCGCAGAAGATGTTGAACGGGACCATCACCCGGTCGCCGACCTGCAGGTTCCGCACCGAGGACCCCACCTCCTCGACCACACCGATGAACTCGTGGCCGAAGGTGTGCCCGATCCGGGTGTCCGGCATCAGGCCGTGGTAGAGGTGCAGGTCCGAGCCGCAGATGGCGGCCAGCGTGACCCGCACGATCGCGTCGTTGGGGTGCTCGATCGCGGGGACGTCCTTCTCCTCGACCCGCACCTTGTACGGCCCCCGGTAGACCATGGCTCGCATCGCTGGCTCCCTCGGGCTCCCGATGGCGGTGGCACGGCCACCCGTCGGGCCGGGGACGGCTTCCCGGCTCTCCGACCTTGACCGACCCGCGCCCCGTCGGCCAGTCGGGGCCGGACCACCCGGACGGGTGAGGACCCGGCGCCCCGCGCTGGGGAACGCCCCCGGAGCGCCGAGGACACCTGCATGTTGTCCGTACTGCACCAGCGGCTGGCGACGGCCCTCCCCGAGGGTCGGCACCTGCCGGAGGCGGTGTGGCACCGGCGACACCGGGCCGTCCTCTGGGTCGCCGGCGTGCAGGCCGCGGGTCTGGGGGCATGGCCCTGCTGCTCGGCCGGGCGCCGCTGACCGCTCTGCTGGTCGCTGCCGGGGTCGCCGTCCCGCTGGTCCTCACGGCCCTGCCCGCAGCCGGCCGCGGGCTGCGCTCGACCGCGGCCACCGCCAGCCTGCTCGCCGCCTCCGTGGTGCTGGTGCACCTGATGGAGGGCCTGACCGAGGCGCACTTCGACTTCTTCGTCATGGTCGGGCTCGCCGCGCTGTACCAGAACTGGGTGCCCTTCGGGATGGCGCTGGCCGTCGTCCTCGCCCACCACGGCGTCGTGGGCACGCTCTTCCCGCACGAGGTCTTCGGGCACGGCAGCGCGCAGCACTCGCCGTGGACGTGGACGCTGGTGCACGGCGCGTTCGTCCTGGCCGCCAGCCTGGCCCACCTCGCGGCGTGGCGGCTCAACGAGCAGCAGGGGCTGCGCGACCCGCTGACCGGCCTGGCCAACCGCATGCTGCTGGAGACCACCAGCCGGATGCTGGCCCGGCGCTCCGGGCCGACCAGCGTCCCGTTCCTCGACCTCGACGACTTCAAGGACGTCAACGACTCCCGCGGCCACGCCGTGGGCGACCAGCTGCTGACCACGGTGAGCCGGCGACTCGAGGGCTGCGTGCGCTCGGTCGACCAGGTCGCCCGGCTGGGCGGCGACGAGTTCGCGATCCTGGTCGCCGGCTCCTCCGCCGTCGCCGCGGAGGTCGGCGAACGCGTGCTCGGCGCGCTGACCGACCCCGTCGTCGTCGAGGGGCGGGCAGTTCACGTGCGGGTGAGCATCGGCGTCGCCGACTCCACCTCGGCCGCGGACCGGTCCGCCGACACGCTGCTGCGCAACGCCGACCTGGCGATGTACCTGGGCCAAGTCCTCAGGCAAGAACCGGGTGGTCGTCTACGCCCAGGGAATGGACCGGGCCGCCCAGATCAGGGGCGAGCTGACCACCGACCTCGAGTCCGCCGTCGCCGAGGGCCAGCTCGCCGTGCACTACCAGCCGACCGTCGAGCTGACCGGTGGCGCGACGACCGGCTACGAGGCACTGCTGCGCTGGCAGCACCCCACCCGCGGACCGGTGCCGCCGACGGACTTCATCCCGCTGGCTGAGGAGAGCGGCGCCATCGTCGAGATCGGCCGGTGGGTGCTCACCGAGGCCACCCGCCAGGCCGCGCAGTGGTCGCGGGAGGCCGGCCGGCCCATCGACATCGCGGTCGACCTCTCCCCGCGGCAGCTGCTCGACGACGACGTCCTGTCCACCGTGCGGACGGCGCTGGACGCCAGCGGGCTGCCCGCGGGCCAGCTGACGCTCGAGGCACCGAGGGCGTGCTCATCGACGACGTGGAGGCGGTGGTGGACATCCTCCGGGCCCTGCGCACGCTCGGCGTCCGCATCGCCATCGACGACTTCGGCACCGGCTACTCCAGCCTGTCCTACCTGCGCCGGCTGCCGGCGGACGTGGTGAAGATCGACCGCAGCTTCGTCCAGGACCTCGGCTCCGGCGGGCGGTCCACGACGCTCGTGGCCTCGATCATCAAGCTCGCCCGCAGCCTGCACCTGGAGGTGGTCGCGGAGGGCGTGGAGACCGAGGAGCAGCACGCCGTCCTCGGCCGGCCGGCCTGCTCGCACGCGCAGGGCTACCTCTTCGGCCGCCCCGCGCCGGCCGTCGCGCAGGGACCGGCTCCGTCCGGGTCCGTGCCGCTGCCGCGCCCGCGCACCGTGCTGGCCGTCCGCCCGTGACCGGCGCCGGTCAGCCCGGCCGGTCCCCCACGGCCACCGGCCGGTCGGGGTCGGCGCTGTACTGCGACCAGGAACCGGGGTAGAGCCGGCCGTGCGGCAGGCCGGCCAGCTCCAGGGCGAGCAGGGTGTGGCAGGCCGTCACACCCGAGCCGCAGTAGGACACCACGTCGCTGTCGGCGGTGACGCCGGCGGCGGCGAAGGTCGCGCGCAGGTCCTCGACGGGGCGGAAGCGGCCGCCGCGGTCCAAGGTGGACCGGCAGGGCACGTTGACCGCCCCGGGCACGTGCCCGGCCCGCGGGTCGACCGGTTCCCAGTCGCCGCGGTACCGCTCGGGGTCGCGCGCGTCGAGGACCACCGCCGCGGGGTCGACGGCGTCCTCGATCCCGGCCAGCCGCTCGGCCGGCCACGGGCGCGTGGTGAAGACCGCCGGTGCCCGCTCCGGCGCGGCCTGCTCCAGCGGGCCGTCCCAGACCGCCGTGCCGCCGTCGAGCAGGGCCGCCTCGTGCCCGGTGGCCCGCAGCATCCAGACCAGGCGGGCGGCGATCACCCCGCCGGCGTCGTCGTAGGCCACCACGGTGTCCCCGTCCCCGATGCCGAGTGCGGCCATGCCCTCGGCGAACACCTCCGGCTCGGGCAGTGGGTGGCGGCCGGCGCCGGGCTGAGCGGGCGCGGCCAGCCACCGGTCCAGGTCGACGAAGACCGCGCCCGGCAGGTGCCCGGCGTCGTAGGCGGCGTGACCGGACCGGCCGTCGAGGTACCAGCGCACGTCGGCCAGCACGACGTCGGAGCGGTGCGCGCGCAGCCAGGGCAGGTCGACGACGGGAGGCATCACGGCGGCGACCCTACGACCGCCGCTCCTCGGCCCGCGCCGAACCCGCCCCTCCCCCGCCGCTGGGACGGCGCAGCCCCCGCCGGGGGCCGAGCGCGGTTCAGGCGCGCCACGCCGGGCGCAGCAGCCGCCGGAGGTCCGGTGCCCGGTTCCTCCGGTCCGGGCGGGTGGAGGCCCAGGTCCGCCCGCCGGTGCGCAGGCCGAAGCCGATCAGCCGGCGCAGCAGGACGATCGCCGCGGCAGTGGCCAGCGCCTGCCAGCTCGGCTCCCCCACCAGCCGCAGCAGCCCGGCCGCGACGAGCAGGTCGAGGAAGACCGGCAACGCCACCGCGGGACGCCGGGTGGCCAGCAGCGCGACCAGGCCGGCGAGCAGCGCCGCGGCGGTGACCAGGAGCGCCAGCGTGGCGGCGGCGGTGTGGAGCGCCGCGGTCACGTCGTCCTCGCCGGCCGGGCGCCGTCCGGGGCGCGAACCGGCTCGGCCGCCGACCGCTGCTCCTGCTCCTCGGCGACCTGGCGGCGCTCCTCGGCGATCTCCTTGGACAGGAAGTAGTTCAGCGCCGTCCGGATCGCCGCCACCGCGGCGAGCTGGCCGAGCTCGCGGAAGCTGGGCGCCACGGCCGTCCGCAGCACGTCGCTGGCCAGCTGAAACTCCAGGCCCAGCGCCAGGAAGCGGCCGAGGGTGAGCCGCACGGGGACGAAGGCGCCGGCGTCTCGCCGATGCAGGCCGACGAGGACGAACCGGACGAAGGCCCACAGCGCCCCGATGACGATCACCGCCGCTCCGCATCCCTCGACGATCGGGACCGCGACGCCGAGGACTCGGATCAGCAGCTCTTCCACGGCGGCGCCCCTACCCAGCGCGGTGGCGGGGATACTCGGGAGCGCACCGCGGGCGGTGCCGAGCACCGAGGAGCTGGGGATGACGACCGACCAGGCCGGCCCGGGCGGCGCCCGGCCGGAGCGGCCCGGCGTCCTGCGGTGGCTCGGGTACGCGATGGGCGGCGGCCTGCCGGCGCGCTTCTCCCCCTGGGTGCTGCACGACACGACGACGCGCACGTGGGGGCTGCGGCACGTCGCCCACGCCCTCGTGCAGATGGCCGTGCCGATCGCCCTGGTGCTCCTGCTCGTCCCCGGCCCGGTCTGGATCCGGCTGATGACCGCCCTCGGCGGCCTGGCCCTCGGGCTGATCTTCTCGCTGGCGTACATGACCGAGACCACCGAGAACCGGGTCAAGAAGGCCGGCTACCCGGCGGGGACGGCGACCGCCGCCCGCGAGAGGGCCGCCGGCGTCCGGGAGCAGCAGGAGTCCGAGCGCCGCCGCGCCGCCGCCGCCCGGCGGGCGGCCCGCTACCG
>JALYNA010000345.1 GCA_030773455.1 Actinomycetota bacterium | reverse complement strand
CGCCGCCGGCCGACCGCCCCCGCACAGGAGAGCCCGCGCCGCAGACCCGCCTGCGGCTGCCGGTACCGCCCTCCGCCGCCGCGGCGCCCGCAGCGCCTGCGCCACCGGCCGCTCCGCGCACCACCGTCGCGCCATTCCAGGCCGTCCCCACCCCCGACTCCGGTGACGAGCCGGCGCCCGCCAGCGGGCGGCCCGCCGAGACGCCGCGCCGCCGCGCCTCCGACCGGGTCCGCCCGGAGTCCGGCGACGCCGCGCGGACCGGCACCGTGTCGCCGACCGGACATCCCCCCGGTGCCGGGTGGGACGACGAGCCCGCCTGGTCCCCGAGCCCGGCTCCGGCGGCGGTGCCGTCCCCGGGTGCGGCCCCGGGCTACCGCGACTGGACCAGCCCGTCGAGGACGCGCGACGAGCCCCCTGCCCCGCCGCCGGCGACCGAGGCGATCCCCGACCGCACCCCCGCCGGGTCATCCCGGGCGGTCGCGCCGGCCACCGAGGCCATCCCCGACCGGACGCCCGCCCGGGACGACGACGAGTACGACGTCGACGCGTACGAGGACGACCGGTACGACAGCGACGACCGGTACGACCGTCACGACGACGAGGATCGGGTCGACGACGAGGAGGACCACCGCGGGCCCGACACCGGGAGCTCCACCGGCGTCGTCGAGGGCCGCGCCGCCTTCCGCGCCGAGCGACAGGCCGCCGAGGCCGAGCGCCTGCGCGCCGTCCGCGCCGCCCGGCAGGAGGAGGCACGCGGCTCCGGTGTGCGCCGCGCCGCGGTGGGTCTGCTGGCCGTGGCCGTGGTCGCCCTCCTGGTGCTCGGCGTCTACTCCTTCGCCTCGCCGGCGGCGCAGGAGGCCTCGCGCAGCGCGACGAGCGAGCCGTTGACGACGGCGGCCCCACCCGCCGTCCCGAGCTCGGCACTGCCGCCGCTGGACATCGCGCCGCTGCCGCCGGTCGACGCCGCACCCGCCGCGCCGGTGCGCGTGCCGGTGACCGTGCTCAACGCCACGGCCGTCTCCGGCCTGGCCGGGGACGTCGCCGCCGAGCTGACCGGCGGGGGGTGGGAGTCCGCCGGCGTCGGCGCGTACCGGGGTGCCGACGTCGCGACGACCACCGTCTACTACACCGAAGGCGACCAGACCCAGTACGACGCCGCCGTCCAACTGGTGCAGCAGTTCCCGCAGATCACTGGTCCGGCGGTCCGCTTCTTCGAGGTCCCGGACGTCGCGGCGCCCGGCCTCGTGGTCGTCACCACCGGCGAGTGGCTGCCCTGACCGCGTCCGGCCGGTCCCGGAACCCCTGGGTGCGCCTGGTCGTTGGCGGCTCCGTGCGTCCCCTCCGCGGGCCCGTGCGTCCCCGCCCGCGCCCCGGCGCCCGCGCGACGCCTGCCGTCCTCGTCCTGCTGCTCACCCTGGCCCTGGCCGGGCTGCTGCCGGCCGCCCCGGTCGCGGCGGCCGAGGACGTCGCCACCGAGGAGGCGCTGGTCCCCGTCGGCCAGGGCGCCGACGCCGCCGAGCTGGACACCACGCTGTTCCTGCCCGCCGGGGCGAGCGCCGCGGAGCCGGCGCCGGCGGTCGTGCTCGCCCACGGCTTCGGCGGCAGCAAGCGGTCGGTGGCCGGCGACGCCCGCGACCTCGCCGGTCGAGGCTACGTCGTCCTCACCTACTCCGCGCGCGGGTTCGGGCGCAGCACCGGCCGGATCGGGCTCAACGACCCGCGCGCCGAGGTGGCCGACCTCTCCGCGCTACTGGACCGGCTCGCCGAGCGGGACGACGTCCTGCTCGACGCCGGGGGCGACCCGCGGGTCGGCGTCGCCGGGGCCTCCTACGGCGGGGCGCTGGCACTGCTCGGCGCCGGCTACGACGACCGGGTCGACGCCATCGCCCCGCAGATCACCTGGAACTCGCTGACCGCCGCGCTGTTCCCCTCGCAGCTGGGCGAGCCGGCCGCCGACACCGTCGCGGCCACCCCGCAGGCGCAGGACGGCGGCGTCTACAAGCGGCTGTGGTCGGGCCTGTTCTTCGGCGTCGGGTCGGCTCCCACCGGTGGGCTGCTGGGCGGGCTCGGCGGCGGCGGGGACGGGGCCACTCCGGCCGGCGGCCCTCCCGCGGACCTCCCGGCCGACCTCGGGGCGGTCGACCCGGCGTCTGTGGACCCCGAGGCGGTCGAGCAGCTCCTGACCTGCGGCCGGTTCACCGCCGAGGTGTGCGCCGCGTACCAGTCCGCGGCGGCCAGCGGCTCGCTGACCCCCGACATCGCCGAGATTCTGGACCGCAGCAGCCCGGCCACGGTGTTGGACCGGATCGAGGCGCCCACCCTGCTGGTGCAGGGCACCCAGGACTCGCTGTTCGGCCTCGGCCACGCCGACGCCAACGCCCGCGGCATCGCCGCCGACGGCACCCCCGTGAAGGTGGTCTGGTACGCCGGCGGGCACGACATCCAGGCTTCCGAGCGCACCACCGAGGAGCTGCGCGAGCAGGTCGCCGGCTGGTTCGACTGGCACCTGCGCGACGAGGGCGACCCGGCCCGCGGCGCCGACCCGGGCACCGGATTCCAGTTCCCCGCGCCCGCCGGCGTGGCCGCCGGCACCGGCAGCGTGCGGGGTGGCACCCCGACCGTGACCGCCCCGGCGTACCCCGGCCTGGCCGGCACCGAGCCGGCAGAGCGCAGCGCGATCGCCGTCGACGGACCGCTGCAGCCGGTCGTCACGCCCGCCGGGGGGACGCCGGCCGCGATCACCGTCGTCCCGGGGCTCGGCTCGCTGGCCTCGGCGCTGTCCGGGGCCGCGTTCGAGATCCCCGGCCAGTTCGCCGCCTTCCAGAGCGAGCCGCTGGCCGAGGCGGTGGAGGTCGTCGGTGCGCCGACGATCGACCTCGCCGTGGCCGCACCCGGCGGCTCGGCCACCCTCTTCGCCAAGCTCTACGACGTCGGCCCCGACGGGCAGGCGACGCTCCCGGGGGGCCTGGTCGCGCCGCTGGCGCTCACCGGCCTGTCCGCCGACCCCACGGCGCCGACCCGGGTCAGCGTGACGCTGCCGGGGATCGTGCACCGCTTCGAGGCCGGCCACACGATGCGCGTGGTGGTCTCCTCGACCGACCAGGCCTTCGCGCTGCCGACCGAGCCGGCCGTCTACTCCGTCGCGCTGGCCTCCGGTGGGGACGCCGCCGCCCTCGCCGTCCCGGAGGTCGACGGGCGCACCGAGGACCCGAGCGGCACCTCCCGCTGGTGGGTGCTGCTGGGTGCGGTGGTCGCGCTGGGGCTGCTCGGCTGGCTGGCCGCCGTCCTGTGGGGACGCCGGCGCGAGCGCCGGGTCTCGGTGGTCGAGCCCGACGGCGAAGACGTGCCGCTGCGCTTCACCAGCGTCTCCAAGGCCTACAAGGACGGCTTCGTCGCCGTCCGGGACCTGGGGTTCGAGGTGCGCCGCGGCCAGGTCCTCGGCCTGCTCGGCCCCAACGGGGCGGGCAAGACGACGTCGCTGCGCATGCTCATGGGGCTGATCCGGCCGACCGAGGGGCGGATCACCGTGTTCGGCCACGAGATCCGGCTCGGCGCGCCGGTGCTGTCCCGGCTCGGCTCCTTCGTGGAGGGCACCGGCCTGCAGCCGCACCTGTCCGGCCGCGACAACCTGCGGCTGTACTGGGCCGCCACCGGCCGCCCCGCCGGGGACGCGCACATGGCCGAGGCGCTCGAGGTCGCCGGTCTGGGTGCCGCGATCGACCGGCCGGTGCGCCGCTACAGCCAGGGGATGCGCCAGCGGGTCGCGATCGCCCAGGCCATGCTCGGCCTGCCCGACCTGCTGGTCCTCGACGAGCCGACCAACGGGCTGGACCCGCCACAGATCCACGCGATGCGCGAGGTGCTGCGCTCCTACGCCGCGACCGGCCGCACGGTGATCGTCTCCAGCCACCTGCTCAGCGAGATCGAGCAGACCTGCAGCCACGTCGTCGTCATGGCCAAGGGGCAAAAGATCGCGCAGGGCACGGTCGAGGAGATCGTCGGCACCGGCGGGTCGGTGCTGGTCGGCCTGGCCGACGACGCCGACACCGACCGGGCGGCCGCCGTCCTCACCGGGCTGCCCGGCGTGAGCGTCGAGCGCACCGACGAGGGGCTGGTTGCCGACCTCGACGGCGCCGGCCGTGTCCAGGCACTGCAGGCGCTGGTGGGTGCCGGCATCGCGGTGGACGCGTTCACGCCGCGCCGCCGGCTGGAGGACGCGTTCCTGGCGCTGGTGGGGGAGGGCTCCTGATGGCGGCGACCGAGCACGTGCAGGCGACGGGGGCGATCGCGGGCTACCGGCCCGGGCGCACCCTGCGGCTGTCGGTGGAGCTGCGCCGGCAGTTCAAGCGGCGGCGCACGCTGGGCGTCCTGGCCTCGATGGTCGGGCTGCCGCTGGTGCTCATCGCCGCGCTGCAGCTGGGGGCGAGCGAGAACGCCCAGCAGAACAGCCGGCTCAACCTGGTCGACGTCGCCACGGCCAGCGGGCTGAACTTCACCCTGTTCGTGCTGTTCGCGACCACGAGCTTCTTCCTTGTGGTCGTGTACGCGCTGTTCTTCGGCGACACAGTGGCCAGCGAGGCCCAATGGGGGTCGCTGCGCTACACCCTGGCCACCCCGGTGCCGCGGATGCGGCTGCTCCGGCAGAAGTGGCTGGCCGCGCTGGTCCTGTCGGTCGGCGCCCTGCTGACCGTCGTCCTCACCGCGCTCCTCGCCGGGGGCATCGCCTTCGGCTTCGGCGCCGTCCAGACGCCGATCGGGGTCACCCTGAGCCCGGCCGACGGGCTGCTGCGGCTGGCCGGGATGGTCGGCTATCTCGCCGTCCACCTGCTGGTCGTGGGCACGCTGGCGTTCTGGCTGTCCACCGTCACCGACGCGCCGCTGGCCGCGGTCGGCGGCGCGGTGTTCACCATGTTCGTGTTCGCGATCCTCGACCAGGTCGAACAGCTCGGCGACGTCCGCGACTTCTTCCCGACGGCGGAGGAGTTCGCCTGGACCCACCTGCTCGAGACCCCCGTCGACACCGACGAGATGTTCCGCGGCGTGATCCAGTCGCTGGTCTACGCGGCGGTCTTCACCGCGCTGGCGTTCCGGCACTTCTCCCGCCGCGACGTCACCTCCTGAGCGGAGTGCCAACGCGCGGTTTCCGCGCCCGTGGCACTCCACTAGAGGCTGGCGCGCACGGCCTGGGCCCAGCCTTCGCCCATCGCCGCGTCGGTCACCGTCATGTTGGGGACGGCGGCCAGCAGGTCGGCCATCCCGTCGACAGTGGCGCCGTTGGCGGTGATCCACAGCCGGTCGACCGCCGGCGCCATCTCCAGGTCGCTGACGCTGTCGCCGATCGCGACCGCGTCGGCCGGGGTCAGCCCGCGCCGCTCCAGGTCCCAGGCGATCGCTGCGCCCTTGGAGATGCCGCGGGGCATCAGGTGGTAGAC
>JALYNA010000344.1 GCA_030773455.1 Actinomycetota bacterium | reverse complement strand
CGCGAGGCGCGGGTGCCGGTCATCGAGACCGGCGAGGGCAACTGCCACGTCTACGTCGACGCCTCGGCCGACCCCGCGACCGCCGAGGCGATCGTGCTCAACGCCAAGACCCACCGGGTGAGCGTCTGCAACTCCGCCGAGACGCTGCTGGTGCATCGCGACGTCGCGTTCCTGCCCCGCCTGCTGTCCGCGCTGGTGGACGCCGGCGTGACGCTGCACGGGGACGACGCCGCCCGCGCCGCTCACGACGCCGTCGTCCCCGCGACCGACGAGGACTGGGCCACCGAGTACCTGTCGATGGACATGGCGGTGCGGGTCGTCGACGACCTGCCCGCCGCCCTCGACCACATCGAGCGGTGGGGGAGCGGGCACTCGGAGGCCATCGTCGCCGACTCCGCACGCGCCATCGCCGACTTCACCGCCGGGGTGGACGCCGCCGCGGTGCTGGTCAACGCCTCCACCCGGTTCACCGACGGCGGGGAGTTCGGCTTCGGCGCCGAGATCGGCATCTCCACGCAGAAGCTGCACGCCCGCGGGCCGCTGGGTCTGCCGGAGCTGACCTCCACCACCTACGTCGTCACGGGGAACGGCCACACCCGCTGACCGGCCTCTCACTCGGCCCGCCCCACCACTCACCGAGGAGTCGCATGCCCCGCCCGCCGTCGCAGTCCCCGCAGTTCTCCTCGGTCTCCGACGTCGGCAAGCGGCTCGCGGCGGCCGGCTACCTGCCCGACGCCCAGATAGCGACGACGGTCTTCCTCGCCGACCGGCTGGGCAAGCCACTGCTGGTCGAGGGGCCGGCCGGTACCGGCAAGACCGAGCTGGCCAAGGCGCTGGCGGCCTCGACCGGGTCGGAGCTGATCCGGCTGCAGTGCTACGAGGGCCTGGACGAGGCGCGGGCGCTCTACGAGTGGAACTACAAGAAGCAGTTGCTGCGCATCCAGGCAGCGCAGGGGACCGACGGCGCCGACTGGGACACCGTCCACGACGACATCTTCGGCGAGGAGTTCCTGCTCTCCCGGCCGCTGCTGATCGCGATCCGCCGCAGCGAGCCGACCGTCCTGCTGATCGACGAGACCGACAAGGCCGACGTCGAGGTGGAGGGCCTGCTGCTGGAGGTGCTCAGCGACTTCCAGGTCACCATCCCCGAGCTGGGCACGGTGACGGCCGCGCGGCGCCCGATGGTGGTGCTCACCTCCAACGCCACCCGGGAGCTGTCCGAGGCGCTCAAGCGGCGCTGCCTGTACCTGGCGCTGGACTACCCCTCGGCCGAGCGCGAGCGGGAGATCGTGCTCTCCCGGGTGCCCGACCTGGCGCCGGGCCTTGCCGCGCAGCTGGTACGCACCGTCCGGGCACTGCGTGCGCTGGAGCTGAAGAAGTCGCCGTCGATCTCCGAGACCCTCGACTGGGCGCAGACGCTGCTCGAGCTGGGTCTGGACACCCTCGACGAGCCGGCGGTCCGCTCGACACTGGGCGTGGTGCTCAAGCACGCCAGCGACCAGGACCGGGCCGCGGCCGAGCTGCGGCTGAACTGAGATGACGGGGTCCCTGCCGGCTCCGCCCGGCGGTCTGGCCGGCCACCTCGACGGGTTCGTGCGCGCGGTGCGCAACGCCGGCATCCCGGTCGGCATCAGCCAGGCCATCGACGCCGCCGAGATCCTCACCGTGGTGGACCTGCTCGACCGTGAGCAGCTGCGGCACGGCCTGGCGGCGGTGCTGCTGCAGCGTGCGGCGCAACGGCCAGCCTACGACGTGCTCTTCGACCTGTGGTGGCCCCTCGGGGACCGGCCGCCCGCCGTCGCGGACCCGTCCGACGACGGCGAACCCGGCGGGGAGGCGGGCGAGCCGACCCTCGACCTTCCCGACGGCACCGACCTGGCACAGCTGATGCGGGAGGAGCTGGCCCGGCTGCTGCTGTCCGGCGACGATGAGG
This sequence comes from Actinomycetota bacterium, assembly GCA_030773455.1. Taxonomy (GTDB): domain Bacteria; phylum Actinomycetota; class Actinomycetes; order Mycobacteriales; family Geodermatophilaceae; genus Geodermatophilus. The sequence continues at coordinate 5,719 of JALYNA010000344.1, read as the reverse complement.
CGCTGCGCCGGTTCGCGCGGGCGGCGGTCGAGCAGCTGGGCCGGGCGGCGCCCTCCCCGTCGGGGCAGTCCTTCTTCGGCTACCGGGTCATGCGGGCGCTCTCGCCGGACACCCTGGTCGCCCAGCTGCTGGCCGGTCTCCTCGGGGACGCCGGACGCGGCGGGCTGGCCGAGCAGGTGGCCCGCCAGACGGTGCGCGAGCGGCTGACCGCCTTCCGGGCCGCGGTGGAGGCCGAGGTCCGGCGGCGGACGGCGGCCGAGCGGGGCCGGGACAAGGTGGCGAAGAACGCCGTCCGCCCGCTGGCCGACCAGGTCGACTTCCTGCGCGCGCAGGCCACCGACCTCGCGGAGCTGCGCCGCACCGTCGCCCCGCTGGCCCGGCGGCTGGCCGTGCGGCTGTCGGCGCGGCGGCGGCTGGGCCGGGAGGGCCGGCTGGACTTCCGCCGGACCGTCCGGGCGTCGCTGGGCACCGGCGGCGTGCCGGTGGTTACCCACCACCGGCCGCGGAAGGTGCACAAGCCGGAGCTGGTGGTGCTCTGCGACGTCAGCGGCTCGGTGGCCGGGTTCAGCCACTTCACCCTGATGCTGACCCAGGCGCTGCGCGAGCACTTCTCCGGCGTGCGGGCGTTCGCCTTCGTCGACTCGACCGACGAGGTCACACGCTTCTTCCGGCCCGGCGCCGATGTCGCCGACGCGGTCGCCCGGATCGGGCGGGAGGCCGACGTCGTCGGCTTCGACGGGCACAGCGACTACGGGACGGCGTTCGAGGTCTTCGCCGACCGCTGGCCCTCGGCGGTCGGCCCCAAGACGTCGCTGCTCGTGCTGGGTGACGGGCGCACCAACTACCGCCCGGCGGGGCTGCCGGTGCTGGCCGACCTGGTCCGCCGGTCCCGCACGGCGCACTGGCTCAACCCCGAGCCGCGCCGGCTGTGGGGCAGCGGGGACTCCGCCGCCGACCGCTACGGCGAGGTCGTCGACATGGTCGAGTGCCGCAACGCCGCCCAGCTCGCGGACTTCGTCACCACGCTGTAGGCCACCGGTGTTGCGTCCTCGCGGGCCGGCCCCCAACCGCCCGGATAGGCTCGATCGGTGGCGGGTCGGCGGGTCGGGGTGATGGGCGGCACGTTCGACCCCATCCACCACGGGCATCTCGTGGCGGCGAGCGAGGTCGCGGTCCTGTTCGGTCTGGACGAGGTGGTCTTCGTGCCCACCGGCCAGCCGTGGCAGAAGAGCGACCGCGACGTGGCGCCGGTCGAGGACCGTTACCTCATGACCGTCATCGCCACCGCCTCCAACCCGCGGTTCTCGGTGAGCCGGGTCGACGTCGACCGCGGCGGGCCCACGTACACGATCGACACGCTCACCGACCTGCAGCGCCAGCGGCCCGACGACGAGCTCTTCTTCATCACCGGCGCCGACGCGCTCGCGCAGATCCTCAGCTGGCGCGACAGCGACGCCTGCTTCGCCCTGGCGCACTTCATCGGTGTCACCCGCCCCGGCTTCGACCTCGGTGACGCCCACCTGCCGGAGGGAGTGGTCAGCCTGGTGGAGGTGCCGGCGCTGGCGATCAGCTCCAGCGACTGCAGGCACCGGGTCCGCCGCGGGATGCCGGTCTGGTACCTGGTGCCCGACGGCGTCGTGCAGTACATCGAGAAGCGCGGGCTGTACCACTCGCCAGGTGCGGCCGGATCCCTCCACCGCGACGGCGGCTCGCACGGCGGCGTCCCGGGTGCGCCGCCGTCCGGGGACCGCCCGACCTACGACCGGCCGCCGGCGACGGCTCCGCGCACCGAGGGCCCGCTTCCCGAACCACCGACCACCGATCTCCAGGAGGTACCCCGATGACCGCCTCGACCGAGGCGCGGGAGACCGCACTGCTCGCCGCCCAGGCCGCCGCCGACAAGCTCGCGACCAACGTGGCGATCGTCGACGTCAGCGAGCGGCTGGCCATCACCGACGCCTTCGTGCTCGCCTCGGCGCCCAACGAGCGCCAGGTGCAGGCGATCGTCGACGAGGTGGAGGAGCGCCTCCGGCGGCACGGTGTCAAGCCGGTGCGCCGGGAGGGCGTGGCCGAGTCCCGCTGGGTGCTGCTGGACTTCGTCGACGTCGTCGTCCACGTGCAGCACGCCGAGGAGCGCGCCTACTACGCACTGGAACGGCTCTGGAAAGACTGCCCGACGATCCCGTTCGTCGACCGCGTGGCGCCGTCCGCCAGCACGGCGACCGACGGGGCGGCCCCCGGCAGCGCGACGCTGTCCGCCGACGACGTCGACCCGGCCAGCGCCGACCCCAGGCCCCTGCGTCCGGAGCCGGCGGAGGACGCCCCGGCCGGCGGTGGCCCGCTGGAGGGGGACGGCCCGATCGCGGGCGACGGTCCCGTCGAGGGGGACGGCCCGGGGGCGACCGGCAGGTGAGTGACGTCCCGCCGCTGCCGGTGCCCCGGCTGGTCCTCTGGCGGCACGGGCGGACGGCGTGGAACGCCGCGGGACGGTTCCAGGGCCAGCTGGACCCGCCGCTGGACGACGTCGGCCGCCGCCAGGCGCGGCACGCCGCCGCGCACCTGGCCCCGCCCCTGCCCGAGGGCACCCTCGTGGTCTCCAGCGACCTCGGCCGCGCCGCCGAGACCGCGGTCGCGCTCACCGACGTGCTCGGCGTGCCGCTGCGGCTGGACGCCCGGCTGCGTGAGGTCGCCATGGGCTCCTGGGAGGGCCTGACCCGCCAGGAGGTCGCCGAGCGCCATCCCGGGCAGTACGCCGACTGGCTGGCCGGACGGTCCATCTCCGGACGCGGCGGCGAGGAGTCCGCCGACGTCCCGGTGCGCGCTCTGGCCGCGCTACGGGAGCTGCCCGAGGCCCCGGCGGCCGTCGTCGTGACCCACGGTGGGACCTCCGCCCGCCTGCTCGAGGCCCTGCTCGGCCTGGGCCCCGAGCACCGCCGGGTGTTCGGGCCCCTGGCCAACTGCGCATGGAGCGAGCTGGCCCAGCAGCGCGGCCGATGGCGGCTGCTGCGGCACAACACCAGCGCACCCGACCTGCCCGACGGCCCGGCTCCGGCCCGGCAGCCGGGCGCCGGACGTCCGGACGCCGGGGCCAGCCCGGAGGAGGGGGCGCCGGCGCCCGCGCAGGACGCCGACGCCCTGTGAGCGCGGGCGCGGACCGGCCTCGCGTCGCCGTGGTCACCGATTCGACGGCCTACCTGCCTGCTCCGCTCCTGGAGCGGTACGCGGTCGAGGTCGTCCCGCTCTACGTGGTCATGGCCGGCCACTCCGGCCGCGAGGGGGACGACATCGGGCCGGCGGACGTCGCCCGCGCGCTCGCCAGCCGCGGCCAGCGCGTCTCGACCTCGCGGCCGACGCCCGGGGACTTCGTGGCCGCCTACCGGCGGCGGCTGGCGGCCGGGGCCGACCGGATCGTCTCGGTGCACCTGTCCGCGGAGCTGTCCGGGACGGTGGACGCCGCCCGGCTGGCCGCCGCGCAGGTCGGTGAGCACGTCGTGACCATCGTGGACTCCCGCTCCGCGGCGATGGGCAACGGCTTTGCGGTGCTCGCCGCGGCGCGCGCGGCGGCGCGCGGGCAGGACATGACCGCCGTGGCCGCGGCCGCCCGGGACACCGCCGCAGCGACCCGCACCCTCTTCGTCGTGGACACCCTCGAGCACCTGCGCCGGGGCGGCCGCATCGGGCACGCCGCCTCGATGATCGGCACCGCGCTGGCGGTCAAGCCCGTCCTGCACGTCACCGACGGCCGCGTGGTGCCGCTGGAGAAGGTGCGCACGTCGGCCCGGGCCCTCGTCCGCCTGGTCCAGCGCGGAGTGGAGGCCGCCCAGGGCGGGCCGGTGATGGTGGCCGTGCACCACCTGGCCGCGCCCGAACGGGCCGAGCGGTTGGCCGCCGACCTCCGGGAGCAGGTCCCCGGTCTCCGCGAGCTCTACGTGAGCGAGCTCGGGGCGGCGATCGGCGCCCACGTGGGGCCGGGCGCCGTCGGCCTGGTCGTCGCGCCGGCCGGGCCGCTGTCCGTGCCGCAGCAGGACGCGCAGAACCGTCCGGAGGAGGCGGAGGACCGGTAGGGAGGGCGGACGGGGCACCGGCGCAGCGTGCCCGCTCCGCCCGACCGCGGCGCTCTCGCCGTCCACAGCGGCCGGTGCTGTCCACAGTCCGGTCGCGGCCCGTCCGCACGGGTCGACTCCTCCCTAGCGTCGCGCCGGTGCGCCTCCCCTCCCGCCGCAGCGACGACGCCGACCTGATCCGGGAACGGCTGCGCGCCCTGCTGGACGACAGTCGCACGCCGGGCTGGGTGCCCGGTGACGCGGGGCCGCTGCACCCGGAGCCGCACCGGGAGCCCCCCGTCGCGGCAGTGGAGGACGGGCTGCCCGCCGGTATCGGGCGGCACCGCGCCCCGGGCAGCGCGGTCCGGGTGGCCCCCGGCCACCGCGCGGCGTGGTCGCTGTGGGTCGTCGGGCTGCTCGCCGCGCTCGTGGTGGCGGGCGGCACCTGGCTGGGCCGCCCGCAGGTGGAGCCGGCACCGGTCGAGCCGGCACCGGCCGGAGCGGTTCCGGAGGCGGCGCCCGCCCCATCCCCGGCCGAGCAGGGTCCCGCCGCCACGGCGTCCGTCGGTGTCGCGGCCGACTCCGCGGCCACGGTGGTCGTCTCGGTGGTGGGGTCGGTGGCCAGGCCCGGGCTGGTCACCCTTCCCGAGGGCGCGCGGGTGGCCGACGCGGTGGCGGCCGCAGGCGGCCTGCTGCCCGACGCCGACCCCGCCTCGGTCAACCTCGCCGCGGTGGTCTCCGACGGCCAGCAGGTGGCGGTCGGCGTGCCCAGCGCGGCGGTGGGAGGCGGAGCCGCCGACGGGGCGACCGCCGCGTGCGGGTCCGGCCTGGTTGACCTCAACGCCGCCACCGCCGCCGACCTCGACGCGTTGCCGGGGATCGGCCCGGTCCTCGCCCAGCGGATCGTGGAGCACCGCGAGCGGACCGGGTCCTTCCGCACCGTGGAGCAGTTGGACGACGTTCCCGGCATCGGCCCGGCCACCTACGCCGAACTGGCCGAGCTGGTGACCGTGTGAGGACCACGCCGGAGCGCTGGTCATGGGTGGACCTGCGGCTGGCACCCGCGGCGGCGACGGTCTGGGGGGCGACCCTGCTGTCGCCGCTGTTCCCCGTCCCGGTGCTGGCCGGTGTGGCCCCGATCGCCGTCGTCGCCGCGGTCGGGGTGTCCCGGCGCAGCCGCTCGCCGGCCGCGGTGGTGCTGCTGGGGGTCCTGGCCGCGCTCGCCGTCACGGCGTCCACGGCGGCGGTCCGGCAGGCCGCGCGGGAGGCTTCCCCGCTGGCCGGTGCCGCGGAGGGGCGGCGGACCGTCGACCTGGAGCTGGAGCTCGACGGCGATCCGACCGCGGTGCGCGGCGTGGGCCCGCCGCGGATCGTCGTCGAGGCCACGGTCACGGCGCTGGACGACGGCGGGACGCGCACCCGGCTGGACGACGCCGTGGTCCTCTTCGGCCGTCCGAGGAGTGGCGGGAGCTGCTGCCGGACCAGGTCGTGCGCGTCCGGGCAGCGGTCTCCCCGGTCGCCGCGGACGAGGGGCTGGTGGCCCGGCTGTCGGCGCGGGCGCCGCCGGTACTGCTCGGGGACCCGCCGTGGCTGCAGCGGGCCGCCGGAGGACTGCGGGAGGGGCTGCGCGACGCCGCCGTCCGGGTGCTCGGGCCGCAGGCCGGCGGTCTCCTGCC
>JALYNA010000343.1 GCA_030773455.1 Actinomycetota bacterium | reverse complement strand
CCCGTGCACTGGGGGACCCTCGCGCTGCCCGGCGCCGCCACCTGCCGCGGATGCGCCGGCTGCTGGTCGACCCGCCGCGCGACTTCGCCGCCGCGGTCGCCGCCAGAAGGCCGGCCACCGCCGTGGTGGTCGCCGAGCCGGGGCAGCCGGTACCCCTGCCCGCCCCCCTGGGGACGACGACGTGAGCGCCGGCGCGCTCGCCGCCGCCGGCGCGACCGTCGGCTCCTCGATCGGCTACCCGGTGCTCTTCGGCGGGGTGTTCCTGGGCTCGGTCGTGCCCGTGGTCCCCACCGGGGCGGTCGTCGGCGCCGGCGCCGCGTTCGCCGTGACCGCCGACGAGCTGAACCTGGCCCTGGTCGTGCTGATGGCCACGCTCGGCGCCTGGGCCGGCGACCTGGTCACCTTCGCGATCTGCCGGTCCGGCGGCCCCTCGGCGGTCCGCTGGGTCGCCCGGGGCCAGCACGCCGACCGGATCGAGGCGGTCCGCGACCAGTTCCGCCGGCACGGCTGGCAGATCGTCGTCGTCGGCCGGCTGCCCGCGGGCCGCATCCCGGTGCTGCTGGCCGCCGGTGCGCTGGCCTATCCGTGGCGGCAGCTCCTCCCTGCGTCCCTGCTCGCGTCGTTCCTCTGGGCGGTGGCCTACGCCTCCCTCGGCGTGGTCAGCGGCGGCATCTTCGACTCGCCGCTGATCGCCGTCCTGCTGGCCACCGTGCTGGTGCTCCTCGTCGGGGCGGTGCTGAACGTGCTCGGCGCGCAGCGCCGGCGCACCTCGCGACCGGAGTCCGAGCCCGACGCGTCGGCCCGCGGTCCGGCATGACTGCCCCGTCCGGACGGGTCCTCCAGCGGGGCCGCACGCCCGCGCGCGTCCTGCTCACCTGGGCGGCCAGCACCGCGGCGCTCGCCGTCCTCGACTCCTGGCTGGCCGCGTTCGCGATGCCGTCGACGTGGCAGCCGCCACTGATGGCGCTGCTGCTGGGCCTGCTCACCGGGGTGGTGTGGCCGCTCGTCATGCGGATCGCGCTGCCGCTGGCCTTCTTCACCCTCGGGCTGGGCAGTTTCCTGCTGCTGGGCGCGGCAGTGCTCGGCCTGTCCTTCCTCGTGCCCGGCGTCGTGATCGCCGACCTGCGCACCGCGGTCGTGGTCGGCGTCGCCATGGCCGGCCTCTCCGAGCTGGTCAGCAGCGTGCTAGCCCTCGACGAGGACGAGGTCTTCTTCCGCCGCGCACGCCGCCGGGCCCGGCGGGCGCCCGACGGCGGACCCCGGCCGCCCGGCGTGCTGTTCCTGCAGATCGACGCGCTCTCCTCCGACACCGCCCGCCGCGCGGTCCGCGACGGGTCGATGCCGCACCTGGCCTCCTGGCTGCGCTCGGGCAGCCACGTGCTGACCTCCTGGCACACCGACTGGAGCTCGCAGACCGGCGCCTCGGTCTGCGGCATCCTGCACGGCTCCAACGCCGACATCCCGGGTTTCCGCTGGTACGACAAGGAGCGCGACCGGATCGTGCGGGTGTCCTCGCCGTCCGGCGCCGCCGAGATCGAGCGGGCGCACTCCGACGGGCGCGGGCTGCTGTCCGGCGGCGGGGCCGGCCACGGCAACCTGTTCACCGGCGACGCCGCGCACGTCAGCCTCACCATGAGCTCGCTCGCGCACGTCGTCCCCGCCGCGAGCCGCCGCGCACGCCAGCAGCGCGAGCGGCCCGGCGCCGGCTACTACGCCTACTTCGCCAACCCGGTGAACGCGCTGCGCACCATCGCGGTCTCGCTCGTCAACGTGTACCGGGAGCTGCTCGCCGCTGCCCGTGAGCGCCGCGACGACGTGCGGCCGCGGGTGCGCGCGGCGGCATCTACCCCCTGGCCCGCCCGGGGACGACGGTCATCTCCCGCGACGTCGTCGTCTCGCGCTGCTGGAGGACATGCTCTCCGGCCGCCCAGTGGCCTACGCCGACTTTCTCGGCTACGACGAGGTCGCCCACCACGGCGGGGTGGAGCGGCCGACAGCCTGGCCGTGCTGCGCAGCCGAGAGCGGTGGCCGATCGCCCGCCGGCTGCGGGAGCGGGTGGAGCGCGCCGAGGAGGTGCCGCACGCCCATGGCTGTCCGCGGACCGGGTGGGCAGCGTGCCGCGGGCGGCCCCCGGCGTGGTCGTCGCCGTCTCCGGTCACATCGCGATGGTCTCGTTCGCCGACATCCCCGGCCGGGTGTCGCTGGAGGAGATCGAGCGGCACTGGCCCGCACTGCTGCCCGGCCTGGTCGACCACGACGGCGTCGGGTTCCTGCTCGTGCACTCCGAGGAGTACGGGCCGGTGGTCCTCGGCCGCGACGGGGTGCACCGGCTGGCGTCGGGCGAGGTCCTGGGCGAGGACCCGCTCACGCCCTACGGGCCGCACGCCGCCGGGCTGGTGGCCCGGGGGTCGACGTTCCCGCACTGCGCGGACGTCGTGGTCAACAGCCGCTACGACCCCGTCACCGACGAGGCCTCGGCGTTCGAGCCGCACGTCGGCTCGCACGGCGGGCGACGTCGCGCACTTCGTGCCCGCTCTGCTCGCGCCGCTGCTCACCGATCCGCACGTCGACTACGTCAAGGGGTGCTACACCCGGCCGCTGGAGGCGGAGGGCTCGGTCGTGCCGGCCGGCGGCGGGCGGGTCACCGAGCTGACCGCCCGGCCGCTGCTCAACGCGCTATGGCCCGAGCTCGCCGGGTTCATGCAGCCGCTGGGCGGCGAGTACGCCGGGCGGCGGTCGGCGCTGGAGGCGGTGCCGTTCGTGTCCGGCTACGGCGTGGAGGTGGGGCTGCTGGTGGACCTCCTGGAGCGCTCCGGGCTGGCCGCACTCGCGCAGGTCGACCTCGGCGTCCGCCGGCACACCTCGCAGGGGCAGGAGGCGCTGGGCCGGATGGCGGGACAGATCCTCTCCACCGTGCTCGCCCGGGCCGGGCGCCGGCAGGCCGGCGGGTTGCTCACCCAGTTCCGGCACGACGGCGCCGGTTTCGTGCCGCACAGCAGTCCGATGGCGGTGGACGAGCGGCCGTGCCGGAGTACCGGGCGTTGCGGGGCGACGTGGTCGTGGGGTGACGCCGGCGGGAGCGTCGCAGGGAGCCCGGTACGCCGCAGTGTTTCCCGCGGACGCGGAGCAGGATCCTCCCGCCGGATGCTCGCCCCCTGCTCACCATGCGAGGCAGGGGCGAGCGTCGGCAGGGACACCCACGGACCGGAAACCGAACGCGGACAGAGGCCGCAACCCGGTTTTCGCGCATCCCGCGGTGCGGGCGGGTCTCGGGCACCATCGTCGGGTGAGGTCGAGTCCGCACCCCCCTGTTGCCATAGGCGCACAATGGGAACCCTGCGGACTTCAAGTCCAGCAAGTCACTACTGACGGGAGCTAGCCTCACACCGTGAGTGATGTTCTCGACCGGCGCGCCCGGAAGAAGGCGCAGACCCGGGCACTCATCCGGGAGACCGCGCAGGCCCTGTTCGCCGAGCGCGGCTTCGAGGCGGTCACCATCGCCGACATCGCGGCGGCTGCCGACGTCGCCGTCCAGACGGTCTTCAACCACTTCCCGACCAAGGAGGACCTCTTCTTCGACGGGCACGCCCCGTGGGTCGAGGGGGCCGCGGAGTCGGTCCGTTCCCGCCCCCGGGGCACCGCCCCGCTGGAGGCCCTGCACGCGTACCTCGTCGAGCGGGTCGCCGCGCACGCCCGGCGACTCGCCACGCCCGAGGGACGGGCGTTCGACATGACGCTGGAGGCCTCCCCCGCGCTGCGCGCCCGCGAGCGGGAGCTGCAGCACGAGGCGACGGCCCTGCTGGCCGACGCACTCTTCGAGACGTGGACCACCGACGGCGGCGCGCCACCGACCCCGACCGACGTGCGTACGGCCGCCTCGGTCACCGCCGCGGTCTGGCTGGCCGCCGTCCGGACGCTCATCGTGCAGCACCGGCGGCTGATCGCCGGACCGGCCGGGGCGCTGCCCGGCGACCCCGAGGCGGGCGTGGCCTACGCGCGCTCGGTCGCCGACCAGGTCTTCAGCGGGCTCGGCCCCACCCCACCCTCCACGAGCACCGGCGGACTCCGGCCCACCGGCTGAGTCAGACGGGAGCGCGCACCTCGTCGGGGGCGACCAGCGGCAGGAGCACGTCGTCGAGCACGCGCAGCACCTCGTCGTGGCTCATGGCCCCGCGGTCGGAGGTGTAGCGCTGCCACCAGAAGGCCTCGAGAACCGAGCCGAGCAGGGCCAGGCGCGCCGCGGGGACGCGCTGCCCGCGGCCGGCCGCCCGGGCGCCGATCTCCTCGACGGCCTCGGCGAGGGGCCGCACCAGCGCGGCCTCCAGGCCGGCGCGCAGGTCCTCCTCGTGC
>JALYNA010000342.1 GCA_030773455.1 Actinomycetota bacterium | reverse complement strand
CCCGGGTGCGCGTGCACCACCTGCAGCAGGCCAAGGAGCGCGGCGAGAAGTGGGCGATGCTCACCGCCTACGACACCTTCAGCGCGGCCATCTTCGAGGAGGCCGGCATCCCGGTGATGCTGGTCGGGGACTCCTCGGGCAACGTCGTCCTCGGGCACAGCTCCACCGTGCCGGTCACCGTCGAGGACCTGCTGGTGATGACCAAGGCCGTCACCCGCTCCATCAAGCGGTCGCTGATCGTGGCCGACCTGCCGTTCGGCAGCTACGAGTCCGGGCCGCAGCAGGCATTCACGACAGCCGTCCGGATGATGAAGGAGGGCGGCGCGCAGGCGGTCAAGCTCGAGGGCGGGGAGCGGGTGGCGCCGCAGATCCGGCTGCTGCACGAGTCCGGCATCCCGGTCATGGCGCACATCGGCTTCACCCCGCAGAGCGAGCACACCCTCGGTGGCTTCCGGGTGCAGGGGCGTGGGGCCGGTGCGGAGAAGCTGCTGGCCGACGCGCACGCCGTCGCCGAGGCCGGGGCGTTCGCCGTCGTCCTCGAGATGGTGCCGGCGCAGCTCGCGGCGCAGGTGACCAAGGAGCTGTCCATCCCGACCATCGGCATCGGCGCCGGGGCCGACTGCGACGCCCAGGTGCTCGTCTGGCCGGACATGGCCGGGCTGACCGGCGGCCGGGTGCCGCGGTTCGTGAAGAAGTACGCCGACCTGCGGGCTGAGCTGCTGCGGGCCGCCCGCGAGTACGCCGACGAGGTGCGCGGGGGCGTCTTCCCCGGCCCCGAGCACTCCTTCGAGTAGTCGCGCGGCGCCCGCAATCCGAGATGCGGCGGGGAGGCCACGTGTTCCGGGCCGGGCTCGAGGCGTCCATCCTGCACGCATGCGAGCGCTGTTCCTCGCCTCTCCGATGGTGGGGCACGTGCTGCCCTTGGTCCCGCTCGCCGCGGCGTTCCGGGACGCCGGCCACGACGTCGTGTTCGCGACCGCGGCGACGGCGTCGACGCGGTGCGGAAGACCAGTGTGCCCGTCCACGACCTCGCCCCCGGGCTGAACGTGGGGCGGGTCTTCGCCGGTCCGCTGCTACGCCATCCCGTCCGCATCCTGCGGATGGTCGCCGGGGACACCGGCACCGAGGGCGTCGGCGTGCTGTTCGCCGCGATGACGGCCCGGTTGGCCGCCGGCACGGTGGCACTGGCCGACGACTGGGGACCGGACCTGGTGCTGCACGAGGGTCTGGCACCGGCCGGAGCCCTGGCGGCGGCACGCCGGGGGGTGCCGTCGGTGCTGGTCGACGCCCTGATCTACGATGGGCGGTCGCTCTACTCAGCGGTGACGTCGCACCTCGACGGGCTCGCCCACCGGCACGGGGTGGACGCACTTCCCGAACCGGCCGACGCGGTGGTGGCCATCCCAGCGAGCCTCGTGGGCGAGCGCCTCGGCCGGCCCATGCGCTACGTGCCCGCCACGGGACACGGCGACGTGTCCGACGGTTCCCGCCGCCCGGCAGCCGCCCCGTCGTCCTGGTCAGCCGGTCGACGGTGGACGATCCGCGTCCTGACCGGATGATGTCGCGGGTCGTCGAGGCCGCCGGGGGTGCCGACGTCGACGTCGTCCTCGTCCGGCCGGACCGGGCGGTCGCTCGCCGCCCTCTGCCGCCGAACGTCACGACCACCGACTGGCTGCCGTTCGCTGCCGTCATGCCGCACCTCGCCGGCGTCGTCACCCACGGGGGGTCCGGCACGGTGATGACCGCACTCGCGGCGGGCGTGCCGCTGGTCGTGGTGCCAGGCGCCGGCGACCGGACCCTGCACGCCCGGCTGGTCGCCGCACGGGGGGCGGGTCTGGCCGTCCCGACCCAGGAGATCACCGCCGCCACGCTCGAGCGACTGGTGAGCCACCCGGCGCTCCGTGCGGCCGGCCGGTGAGGTCGCCACCGAGATCGCCGCCATGCCACACCCGACCGAGGTCGTCCCGCACTTGACGGAACTCGCGGGCCGGTGAGATCGCCGCCGAGATGGCCCGCCTGCAGGGTCCCGCCGCGAGCTCGCGAGTGGCGGGGAGCAGGGGGGTCCTTCTTCAGACGTCGGTGACGCGGATGCCGGCGTGCGCCTTGTACCGGCGGTTGACCGAGACCAGGTTGATCGTCAGCGCCTCGACCTGGCGGGCGTTGCGCAGCCGGCCGGCGTAGATGCCGCGCATGCCCGGCAGCCGGCCGGCCAGCGCCTGGACGGTGTCGGTCGCCTCGCGGACGTCGCCGACGACCATGACGTCGCCGTCCAGGGTCGGCTTCGAGAGGTCCTCGAGCAGCCGCGCCGACAGGTGGTGGAAGGCGCCGACCACGTGCGAGTCGGGCAGCAGCGCGGCGGCCTGCTGGGCCACCGACCCCTCCGGCACGTCGAGCACGTAGGCGCCGAGCTCGTCGAAGGCCATGGGGACGACGCAGTCGACGACGACCTTCCCGGCCAGCGGGGTGGCCAGCTCGGCGAGGGTGTCGGCGTGCCCGGCGTACGGGACGGCCACGATGACCAGGTCGGCGGCACCGGCGACGTCGACGTTGGAGCCGCCGGTCACCGAGATCTCGCCGACCCCGGCCGCGGCAGCAGCCCGCTCGGCGACCTGCGCGGCGACCTCACCGGCCCGCTCAGCGTCGCGCGAGCCCAGCAGCACCCGCTGCCCGGCCGCGGCCAGCCGGACGGCGAGCCCGCGGCCCTGGGGGCCGGTGCCGCCCAGCACGCCGACGACCAGGTCCTCCACCGAGCGACCGTCCGTCACGCGTCCTCCTCGCTGGCGCTCGTCGGCCACGCGCCGGGCCGTGCTGTGTCCATCGGTGACCTCGCCGGCTCGGTCACGTCCCACCCCCCGCGCCGCCGGACCGCCCGGCGCCATCGCCCCCGATCATGCCCAGGCCGGCACGCGGCCCCTCAGTCGCCTTCCCACCGGCGGTCCTCATCGGTCAGCCGCTGCTCGCGCTCGGCCACCGACTGCAGTGCGTGCTCGGCCTGCTCGCGGGTTTCGTAGGGGCCCAGGCGGTGCCGCTCGGCGCAGCCGTCCCGGTCCTCCACGGTGTGGTGCTTGAGGCAGTAGAACCACGGTCCCTGTGCCATGTGCGCCTCCTCCTGATCGGCTGGGTCGACCCCTACCCACCCTCAGACGTCGACCATCACCTGGTCGTGTCGGGCGTAGAAGGCCGTCATCTCCTCCGGGGTCGGCGTCCGCCCGCTGCGGCGCAGCTCGGCCATCTCGGCGAAGAACTGCTCCCGGGCGATCCCCGG
>JALYNA010000341.1 GCA_030773455.1 Actinomycetota bacterium | reverse complement strand
TCCTGCCGATGGTGCTGGCCGACCTGATGCGCGACATCGACATCCCCAACGGCGTGGGTGCCGTCGGCTTCGACGAGGGCGACATCCCCGACCTGGTCGAGGGGACGATGAAGCAGCAGCGGCTGCTCGCGACCTGCCCGCGGGAGGTCACCGAGGACGACATCGCCGGCATCTTCCGCCGGTCGCTGTCGCTGTGGTGATCAGCGGAGCTGCACGACGCTCTTGGTGACCTGGGCGGCGGCGACGACGGCGCCGTCCACGGTCGCCTCCGCCCGCATGAAGGCGACCGCCCGCCCGCGGCGCAGCACGGCCCCGGTGACGTCGACCCGCTTGCCGGCAGCGACCGGTCGGAGCAGCGACACGGTGAGGTCGTGGGTGACCGCGTGCTCGCCGTCGCCGAGGGAGGGGAGCAGCGCGAGGAAGGACGCCATGTCCATCAGCGTGTAGACGACGCCGCCGTGCAGCAGCTCGGCCTGGTTCTGGGCCGGGCCGTCCACCGGGAACCAGACGCCGGCGGACGGCTCGGCCGGGTCGCGCAGCTGCATGCCGAGGAACCGGTGGAGCGGGATGTCGAGCACGGCCTGCACTCGGGCGGCGAGCACGCTGTCGGACGGCACGGGGGCACCTCTCGTCGGGGATCCCGGCGAGCCTCGCACGCGCGGGCCTGCCCCCGCCCTGGCTGCCGGGCATGGCCCCCGAGGACGAGGGTCACGCGCCGACCGTCCGGATCCGCCGGCACGATCACCAAGAGCCTGCGGGGCGCAATCGGCGCGTATGCCGATCAGCCCGCCGCTCGATTCCTCACCGGCGGGGTTCGGCCCAGATGACGAAGGTGAACATCCGCTGCTGACCACCGAGATCCCGAGCGAACAGCGAGAGCCTGCCGTCGGCGGAGCGCCGCGTCTCTCGGCCCCAGGAGGGGTCCGGCGGTGTGCCGCCGGCTGCCGACGCCGCGAGACCGCCCACGGTCGTCGTGCCGTCCGAGTGCCCGTAGATGCTCACCAGCTGCTCGTAGTCGTGATCGTCCGGGTGCTGATTCGAGGCCGGCCGGTTTGTGTAGTCCATGCAGGTGTCGAGGTTCGCATTGCCGAAGTCCTCGTCCTGGTGGTCGAGCCCCAGGGTGTGGCTCACCTCCTGGCACATCACCAGGTTCCGCCACTCAGGGTGTTGTAGGAGGCGGTGTTGAAGTAGGTGTCGTTCAGCTTCGCCACGCCTTGCGTGATGTGGCTGCCGCTCGCCCAGATCTGGGCAACGCCCAGCCAGCCGGTCCTCCCGTAGCTGGCGTTGCACACCTCGACCCGCCCGCTCGTGGGCCGGCAGATCTTCGGGTTGGTCCGCCCGGGCGCAAGGTGGGTGTTGACCACGGTGGACGCGTCCCAGTCGGTGCTGGTGGTGCCCAGGATGGGGTCCCATTTGCTGGAGACGTTGTCGCCGAGTTCCAGCGTGAACGGACTGCTGGTGCGCGCCCAGTGGTAACCGTTCCAGGAGTGAGCCGCCGCCGCGGGGGACGGAACGGCGACCATGACCCGCGCCGGCACGGCGAGCCAGGGGACCAGTCTCTTGAGCATTCCGGGCTCCATCTCCTCCGGGAAGCGAGGGAAGTGCGCGCAGGGTCGCCGAACTCCAGTGGGGCGCGGTGGGACGTCCTTCGGGACATCTATTCGCTGGCGTGCCCACGTCGCCTGCGGCTCATCACCATGTGATCGCGGCAGCCTACGGACGCGTCCGAGCGTCAGGACAGGGACGAAGGGCACTGCCGGTCCGGTGGACGCGCGTGGTGAGCTGCCCTGGCCTGCGAGCAACACAGCGCCGGTGATGGGGCGGGTGGGGCTCGAACCCACGACCCAGGGATCGTGAGGGCGCTCAGCTGGCTTGATGGCTCGCGCCGCTGGCCTGGGGATGTGCTGTCCGTGCAGTTCACGCCGCTACTTCGACGTCTCCCTAGCTGCGTGGGGGCAGCACCTTGCGCTCCTGCAGCACCCGGATCCAGTGCCGGAACGACTCTTCGGTGTCCATGACGTCGCAGAAACCGTGCTGCTTGATCTTGACGGTGCTTACGAAGGCGAGCGGCCGGTTCTCCGTGGCGCCGTACAGGAAGCAGAAGTCGGCGTAGTGGTGCGACTCGCCCAGCAGCTCCTGCATGCTGAGCTCGCGCAGGCCGTGCTTCTGGACGATGCGGTCCCACACCTCCGCCTTCGACGGCAGGTAGTCCTCCATGCTCAGCGGTTCGTCCGGGCCGACCTCCACACCGAGCTCCTCGGCGAGGGCCGGCCACAGGTCGTGCCACTCGAAGACCTCGCCGTTGGTGAGGTTGTAGTGCTGCCCGTCGGCCTTCGGCTCCGTGGCGGCCCAGCGGATGGCGTTCGCGACGATGCGGGTGTCGACCGCCT
>JALYNA010000340.1 GCA_030773455.1 Actinomycetota bacterium | reverse complement strand
CTGGCGCCGATGAAGGCCAGTTCCCGCCGGTGGGTGTGGTAGAGCGCCAGGCATTCGATCAGTCGGGTGAAGCGCCCGAGTGGGTCGTCGCCCTCGGCCCGAGCCTCCCGGCTCCGCCACAGCAGGTTGTCCATCGTGCGGTCGAGCCGGCAGACGGGACACGGTCACAGAGTGACCTGCCCGGGCGGGAGGACGGGCGTGCGGCCGAGCTCGGCCTTGGCGATCGAGCGCAGGTCACCTCGTCCGGGCCGTCGAACAGGCGCATGGCACGGTGCCAGCCGGGGGACCCCGGCCGTCCCCGCCGCGGAGCAGCTCGCCGCCTCGGCCGGCTGAGCGACCAGCTCGGCGACGGACGGCCCCTCTGCAGGCGCCCCGCCGCGGCCCCGTCCCGGGCAGGCCCCGTCCAGAGGCTCGCCGCGAGCCTGCGAGCGGTGGGGAGGACGGGGTCCTTCTCCGGTGCGGGGCAGCGGCGTCCTCTGTCAGTCGAAGCTGCCCGCGCCGTCCCGCCGGTAGGGGGAGCGGCGCTCGACCCGTTGCCGCTCGCTGCGCTCGGCACGCAAACGGGCCGCCGTGCCCGGCGGGTACCCGGCCTTGGCGACCCGGTGCTCGGTGGTCTCGACCATGAACGCCGTCGAGAAGATCAGCCCCATGAGCAGCCCGCCGACGGCGGCGGAGAGCCGGTAGACCAGCGGCACGGGGACGACGACCAGGCAGAGCACCAGCACCGGCAGCAGCTGCACCACGGCCCGGGTCAGGTGGCGGCGGGCCCACCCCGGCTCGGTCGTGTCGGCCAGCACCCAGGGGGAGAGCTCCCGCGGCAGCCGGCCGCCCAGGGCGTAGCGCACCCACTGCAGCGGCGTGGGCCGGCGCCCGGCGGTACGGGTTCGCACACCGACGACGGTAGGCCGGGAAGGGCGTTGCCGGGAGGCTGTGGCCCGGAGCACACTCTGCCGCGCCACTCGACCGCGAGGAGGTCCGGCATGCACATCAGTCAGCTGCTCCGCCGCAAGGGGGCCGAGGTCGCCACCGTCGAAGCGACCGCCAGCATCCGCAGCGCGCTGGCGCTGCTCGCCGAGCACGCGGTCGGCGCCCTGGTCGTCTCCGCCGACGGCCGCGGCGTCGACGGGATCGTCTCCGAGCGCGACGTCGTGCGGGCGCTGCACGAGCGCGGCGCCGGGTTGCTGGCCGACCCGGTCTCCAGCGTGATGACCGCGCAGGTGCACACCTGCGTCCCCGGTGCCGGCGTCGAGGAGCTGGCCCGCACGATGACCGAGCACCGGGTGCGGCACGTGCCGGTCGTCGACGGCGGCGCGCTGGTCGGCATCGTCTCCATCGGTGACGTCGTCAAGGCCCGGCTGGACGAGCTGGAGGAGGAGCGCGCCCAGCTGGTCGACTACATCCAGACCGCCTGAGAAAGGACCCCGTCCTCCCCGCCCCTCGCGAGCTCGGGGCGGGCCCCTGGACGGGGCCGGAATCCAGCGGACCCGCCGCGGGGGACCGGACATACGGTGCAGCGGTGGACGAGCGGCGCGCCGGGGTCGCCTCCGGGCTGGCCGCGTACGGCCTCTGGGGGCTGTTCCCGCTGTACTTCCCCCTACTCGAGCCGG
This sequence comes from Actinomycetota bacterium, assembly GCA_030773455.1. GTDB lineage: Bacteria > Actinomycetota > Actinomycetes > Mycobacteriales > Geodermatophilaceae > Geodermatophilus. Next base: position 1,525 of record JALYNA010000340.1, on the reverse strand, counting down.
CCGGCGGGCTGGAGATCGTGGCCCACCGGGTGGTCTGGTCGCTGGTCTTCGTCGCCGTCCTGCTGACCGTCCTGCGCGCCTGGCCGCAGGTGCGCGAGACGGTCGCCGACCGCCGGTCGCTGCTGGTGCTGCTGGGCGCTGCCGTGCTTATCGCGGCCAACTGGCTGATCTTCGTGTACGGGGTGAACTCCGGGCACGTGGTGGAGACCTCGCTCGGCTACTTCATCAACCCGCTGGTCAGCGTGCTGCTGGGCGTCGTGGCGTTCGGCGAGCGGCTGCGCCGGCTGCAGTGGGTGGCCGTCGGCATCGCCGCCGTCGCGGTGACCGTGCTGACCGTCGACTACGGCCGCCCGCTGTGGATCGCCCTGGCGCTCGCGGTCACCTTCGGCCTCTACGGGCTGATGAAGAAGCTGGTGCGCGTCACGGCGGCTCCGGGGCTGTTCGTGGAGACGGCGCTGGTCCTGCTCCCCGCGGTGGCGGTCCTCGCCGTCCTGCACGCGCAGGGGAACGGGACGGCGGGGGAGGCCGGGACCGGCCACCTGCTGCTGCTCCTGAGCTCGGGTGTCGCGACCGCCGTCCCGCTGCTGCTCTTCGCCGGCGCGGCCCGGCGCATCCCGCTGTCCACGGTCGGGCTGCTGCAGTACCTGACCCCGCTGATGCAGCTCGCGATTGGCGTCTTCGTCTACGCGGAGCCGATGCCGCCGGCCCGGCTGGCCGGCTTCGTGATCGTCTGGGTGGCACTGGCCGTCTTCACCGTCGACAGCCTGCGCAACGCCCGCGCCGGGGTCCGGCGGCAAGCGGCGGAGGCCGCCCCCGCCCCGGTCTGACCCGCCGCTGCGGAGTCCGCGGCCGGGCGGCCCGGGGATGTCGGTGGGCCGGACTACCGTCGGGACGTCCACCCAGAGAGAGAAGTCCCGTGTCTGCCGAACCAGCTCCCGCGGTCTCCCCGCCGGGGGGCGAGGTGCACCTCCCCCCACCCGCCGGCCCGTTCCCCGCGCACGCCCCCGAACCGGCACTCCGGGCCGGTGGCCTCACCCGCCGCGAGCACGAGATGCTCGCCTTCGAGCGGCAGTGGTGGCGTCGGCCCGGCGCCAAGGAGACGGCGATCCGTGACCGCTTCGGCCTGGCCCCGACCCGCTACTACCAGGTGCTGAACGCCCTGGTAGACCAGCCCGCGGCACTGGAGGCCGACCCGTTGCTGGTGCGCCGGCTGCGCCGGCTGCGCGCCGCGCGGGGACAGCGCAGATCGTCCCGGTGCCTGGGCAACGGGAGCCGCGGCATCTAGATTTGCTCACCGTGGGCAGGCACGCCGCATCAGGCGGTGACGGACCGGACCGGGGGACCGCCCCGGTCCCGCACGGTCGTCGACGCACCGACGGTCCGCACAGCGCGCCTCCGGACGAGCACGACCTGAGCGACCACCCGACGGCGCCCAGCCGCAGCCGCGCCGACCGCCGGCGGGACGGCCTGCTGGACGCGGGGGAGGACCCGGGCCGCCGGCGTCCCCCGCAGGACCGACCGGTGC
>JALYNA010000339.1 GCA_030773455.1 Actinomycetota bacterium | reverse complement strand
GCCCCGCCCAGCGCGCCGCCGACCAGTTCACCGAGGCCGAGCTCGGCGCGAAGCTCGTGCCCGACCTCCCCGCCACCCCGGAGCCGCGGCTGACCTACGTGACCCAGGGCAACCTGGAGGCCGGCTTCGCGTTCCCGGGCGTCGGCCTCGCGCTGCTCACCGAGCACGACCTCACCGGCCAGCGCGGGACGACGATGCGCGACGCGGTGAAGATGCCCGCGCGGCGCCGCAATGCCGTCGACCTGGTGCAGCTGCAGCCCGGCGACCTCGTCGTCCACGAGCACCACGGCATCGGCCGCTACGTCGAGATGGTCAGCCGCACCGTCAACGGCGGGCAGCGCGACTACCTGATCGTCGAGTACGCGCCGTCCAAGCGGAACCAGCCGCCGGACCGCCTCTTCGTGCCCACCGACGCCCTGGACCAGCTGACCCGCTACGTCGGCGGCGAGGCCCCGGCGCTGTCCAAGCTCGGCGGCGCGGACTGGCAGAAGACCAAGGGCCAGGCGCGCAAGGCGGTCAAGCAGATCGCCGCGGAGCTCATCCGGCTGTACTCGGCGCGGATGGCGACCAAGGGCCACGCGTTCGGCCCGGACACCGTCTGGCAGCGCGAGCTCGAGGACGCCTTCCCGTTCCAGGAGACCCCCGACCAGCTGGCCGCGATCGACGAGGTCAAGGCCGACATGCAGCACCCGGTCCCGATGGACCGGATCATCTGCGGCGACGTCGGATACGGGAAGACCGAGATCGCCGTCCGCGCGGCGTTCAAGGCGGTGCAGGACGGCAAGCAGGTCGCCGTCCTGGTGCCGACGACGCTGCTGGCCAACCAGCACTACAAGACCTTCTCCGAGCGGTTCGCCCAGTTCCCGGTGAAGGTCCGCGTGCTCTCCCGGTTCCAGTCCGACGCGGAGAGCACGCAGGTCCTGCGCGAGCTGGCCGCCGGCGAGGTCGACGTCCTCGTGGGCACCCACCGGCTGCTGCAGCCGACCACCCGGTTCAAGGACCTGGGGCTGGTCATCGTCGACGAGGAGCAGCGCTTCGGCGTCGAGCACAAGGAGTACCTGAAGACCATGCGGACGGCGGTCGACGTGCTGTCGATGTCGGCCACCCCGATCCCGCGCACGCTGGAGATGTCGCTGACCGGCATCCGGGAGATGTCGACGATCCTCACCCCGCCCGAGGAGCGGCACCCGGTGCTCACCTATGTGGGCGCATGGGAGGACAAGCAGATGGCCGCCGCCATCCGCCGGGAGCTGCTGCGCGACGGCCAGGTGTTCGTCATCCACAACCGGGTGCAGTCGATCGACAAGGCCGCGGCGAAGATCCGCAACCTGGTGCCCGAGGCCCGCGTCGCCGTCGGCCACGGGCAGATGAAGGAGGCCGAGCTCGAGAGGATCATGGTCGGCTTCTGGGAGAAGGAGTACGACGTCCTGGTGGCGACCACGATCGTCGAGTCCGGGCTGGACATCCCGAACGCCAACACCCTGATCGTCGACCGGGTCGACGCCTTCGGCCTGTCCCAGCTGCACCAGATCCGCGGGCGGGTGGGCCGGGGCCGCGAGCGGGCGTACGCCTACTTCACCTACGACCCGAGCCGGCCGCTGACCGAGACCTCGGTCGACCGGCTGACCACCATCGCGCACAACACCGACCTCGGTGCCGGCATGGCGGTGGCGATGAAGGACCTGGAGATCCGCGGCTCGGGCAACCTGCTCGGCGGCGAGCAGTCCGGGCACATCGCCGGGGTCGGCTTCGACCTGTACGTGCGGCTGGTCGGCGAGGCCGTCACCGACTACCGGGCGCAGCTGTCCGGCCAGGAGCCGCCGGCCGAGCCGGCCGACGTCCGGGTGGACCTGCCGGTCGACGCGCACCTGCCGCACGACTACGTGCCCGGCGAGCGGCTGCGGATGGAGGCCTACCGCAAGGTGGCCTCGGTGCAGTCCGACGAGCAGGCGCAGGCGGTGCTCGACGAGCTCACCGACCGATACGGCGCCCCGCCGGCGCCGGTGCTGAACCTGCTGGCCATGGCCCGCTTCCGGGCCACCGTCCGGCAGTGGGGCATCACCGAGGTGTCGATGCAGGGCCGGGCGATCCGGATCTCACCCGTCCCGCTGCCGGAGTCCAAGCAGATGCGGCTGGCCCGCCTCGCCGACGGCGCCACCTACAAGGCCGCCGCGGACACCGTCTCGCTCAAGGTGCCGGTCGGCCCGGATCGGCGGACGCCGCTGCGCGACGTCGCGCTGCTGGAGCACCTGCAGTCGCTGCTGACCGCCCTCCTCCAGCAGCCGGTCGCCGCGTGAGTGGAGTGCCACGGCGCGGCAAACGCGCCCGTGGCACTCCACTCACCGCGGGGCGGCCGAGACCCGGGCGGCGAGCGTGCCCACGTGCTGCGCGCTGAGCATGCCCACCCGGTCGTCGTCGACGTCGCCGTGGTGGCCGGGGACGACGACCACGCTGAGTCCGGGGGGCGTCACACGCAGGAGCCCCTCCGCCTGCGCCGTGGACCACGGCAGGTGTGGCACGCTCGGGCCGTGCAGACGCGTCGCCTCACCGCATCGCTGGCCGTGGGCCTCGCCGCGCTGGCCGGGGTGGCCGGCTGCCGGACCGACCCCAGCGTGGCGGCCTACGTCGGCGCGGAGCAGGTGACCGTCGCGGAGCTGACGACGGCGGTCGACACGCGCCTCGAGGACCCGGCCCTGGCCCAGGCCGCCGCGGGCCGGGAGGACGAGTTCACCCGGCTGGTCCTCACCCGCCTGGTCCAGGCCGAGCTCTACGACCGGTTCGCCCAGCGCTACGGCGTCACGGTGGACGACGGCGACGTGCGGGCGCGGCTGGACGAGCTGCTGGCCGGCGAGGACCCGGAGGCGGTCTACGCGCAGGCCGCCGCCCAGGGCGTCGCGCGGGTCGACGTGCAGGAAACCATCCGCCAGCAGCTGCTGCGCCAGCGGGTCGCGGAGTCCGAGGGGCTGGCCGCGGCCGTCACCGAGGACCGACTGCGTGCCGCCTACGAGGAGCAGCGGACCGCCCTCTCGCAGGTCCGCCTCGGCTACGTCAACGTGCCCGACCAGGCTGCCGCCGACGCGGCGGTCACCGCCCTGCGGGCCGACCCGGCCGCCTATCCCGCGATCGCCGCGCAGTTCCCCGGCCAGGCCACCCTGCCCGAGGTGACGACGCGCTCGCCGCAGGACGTGCCGCCGCCGCTGGCCGACGTGGTCGCGGCCGCCGCGCCGAACACGGCCACCTCGCTCACCGTGCCCGAGCTGCCCGGCGTCCTCGTCGTCTTCGTCGGCGAGCCCGTCGTGCCGACCTTCGAGGAGGTCCGCCCCCAGCTGGAGGAGACCGCCCGGGCCGAGGCCGACACCGCCGCCCAGGACCTGGTCGCCGACGTCCGCGCCGGCGTCGACATCACCGTGAACCCCCGCTTCGGCGTCATCGAAGAGGGAGGGATCGCCCCCTCCGACGACGGGGTGGTCGAAATCCTCGAGGAGGCGGGCGGCAGCGGGCCGGCGGCTGCCGGAAACTGACCGGGTGCCCGTCGCGCTCGCCGTCGTCGTCCATCCCGCCCTCCCGGGCCTGCTCGGTCCCGCGGCCTGGCGGGCGCTGTCGGGCCGGCGCCCGGTCGTCGCGCTGCCCGGCGCCGCTGCGACCGCCGACGCGCTGCGCGCCGAGGGCTGGCC
>JALYNA010000338.1 GCA_030773455.1 Actinomycetota bacterium | reverse complement strand
TCGACAAGGAAGCCCGGGTCATCGAGGTCATCGAGTCCTACCGGCGCAACGGCCACCTCATGGCCGACACCGACCCGCTCGAGTTCAAGGTCCGCAGCCACCCCGACCTGGACATCCTCCAGCACGGGCTGACGCTGTGGGACCTCGACCGCAAGTTCCCTGTCGGCGGCTTCGCCGGCGAGAAGCTCATGGCGCTGCGTGACGTCCTCGGGGTGCTGCGCAACTCCTACTGCCGCACCGTCGGCGTGGAGTACATGCACATCACCGACCCCGAAGAGCGGGAGTGGATCCAGCAGCGGGTCGAGATCAAGGCCGAACAGCCCGACCGGCAGAAGCAGAAGCACGTGCTGGGCCGGCTCAACGCCGCCGAGGCCTTCGAGACGTTCCTGCAGACCAAGTACGTCGGCCAGAAGCGGTTCAGCCTGGAGGGCGGCGAGTCGCTGATCCCGGTGCTGGACGAGGTGCTCCTGGCCGGGACCGACCACGGCCTGGACGAGGTCGCGATCGGCATGCCGCACCGCGGCCGGCTCAACGTGCTGGCCAACGTGCTGGGCAAGAGCTACGCCAAGATCTTCGGCGAGTTCGAGGGCAACATCGACCCCGGCACCGTCCAGGGCTCCGGTGACGTCAAGTACCACCTGGGCGCCGAGGGCACCTTCGAGAACCCGTTCAAGCCGGGTACCGAGATCGCCGTCTCGCTGGCCAGCAACCCCTCGCACCTGGAGACGGTCGATCCCGTCCTCGAGGGAATCGCCCGGGCCAAGCAGGACATGATCGACAAGGGCGAGGGCGGCTTCACCGTCCTCCCGGTCCTGCTGCACGGCGATGCGGCATTCGCCGGCCAGGGCGTGGTCGCGGAGACGCTGAACCTGTCGCAGCTGCGCGGCTACCGCACCGGCGGCACGGTGCACGTCGTGGTGAACAACCAGGTGGGCTTCACCACCAGCCCGGCGCAGTCCCGCTCGAGCCTCTACTCGACCGACGTGGCCCGGATGGTCAACGCGCCGATCTTCCACGTGAACAGCGACGACCCCGAGGCGTGCGTGCGCGTGGCCCGGCTGGCCGTGGACTACCGGCAGGCGTTCAAGAAGGACGTCGTCATCGACCTGGTCTGCTACCGCCGGCGCGGCCACAACGAGGGCGACGACCCCTCGATGACCCAGCCGCTGATGTACGACATCATCGACCGCAAGCGCTCGGTCCGGAAGCTCTACACCGAGTCCCTCATCGGCCGCGGCGACATCACGCTGGCCGACGCTGAGGAGGCCCTCAAGGACTACCGCGACCAGCTCGAGCGGGCCTTCGCCGAGACCCACGACGCGCAGGACACGAGCAAGCCCGAGCCGGTCATGGACCCCCGCACCGCGCAGGAGTCCGACGTCGCGACCGCGATCACCCCCGAGGTCATGAAGGCCATCGGCGACGCGCACGTGTCCTTCCCCGAGCACTTCACCCCGCACCCGAAGCTCAAGCGGATGCTCGAGCGGCGCGCGGCGATGGTCAGCGAGGGCGGCATCGACTGGGCGATGGGCGAGCTGCTCGCCTTCGGGTCGCTGCTCATGCAAGGCACGACGGTGCGGCTGGCCGGTCAGGACTCCCGGCGCGGCACCTTCGTGCAGCGCCACTCGGTGCTCATCGACCGCGAGACCGGCGCCGAGTTCACCCCGCTGGCGCCCTTGGCCGAGGACCAGGCGAAGTTCTTCGTCTACGACTCGCTGCTCTCCGAGTACGCGGCGCTGGGCTTCGAGTACGGGTACTCGGTGGCCAACCCGAAGGCGCTGGTGCTGTGGGAGGCGCAGTTCGGCGACTTCGTCGACGGCGCGCAGATGGTGATCGACGAGTTCATCAGCTCCGGCGAGGCCAAGTGGGGTCAGCGGTCCGGCGTCGTGATGCTGCTGCCGCACGGTCTCGAGGGTCAGGGCCCGGACCACTCCAGCGGCCGGATCGAACGGTTCCTGCAGCTGTCGGGGGAGAACAACATGACCGTCGCCAACTGCACGACGCCGGGCAACTACTTCCACCTGCTCCGCCGGCAGGCGCTCTCGGAGGTGCACCGGCCGCTGGTCGTCTTCACGCCGAAGTCGCTGCTGCGGGCCAAGGCCGCCGTCAGCCCGGTCTCGGAGTTCACCGACGAGGCCTTCCGGCCGGTGCTGCCCGACCCGGGTGTGGGCGGCAACCCGCTCGACGAGGGCGCGGTACGCCGGGTCCTGCTGTGCAGCGGAAAGGTCGCCTATGACCTGCTCACCCAGCGCGAGGCCGCGGGCACCACCGACACCGCCGTCGTGCGGGTCGAGCAGCTCTACCCGCTGCCCGCCGAGGAGATCGTGCGGCAGCTGGAGCGTTACCCGAACGCGAACGACGTCGTGTGGGTGCAGGAGGAGCCGGCGAACATGGGCGCCTGGCAGTTCATGGCCGTCAACCTGCCCGACCACCTGCCGGCCGGGCGCAGCCTGCGCCGGGTCAGCCGCCGTGCGTCGGCCAGCCCCGCGGTCGGCTCGGCGAAGGTGCACGCGGTGGAGCAGAAGCACCTCATCGCGCAGGCCTTCGCCGACTGACGTGCACGCCACTGCAGCAGGCGCCGGCCGTGTACTTCACTGACCGGGGCCTGGAGGAGCTGGCCGACCGGCGGGGCGAGGAGCAGGTGACCCTCGCCTGGCTGGCCGACCAGATGCAGGCCTTCGTCGACCAGCACCCGGACTTCGAGGTGCCCGTCGAGCGGCTGGCCACCTGGCTGGCCCGCGGTGGCACCGGCGACGAGGAGTAGCGAGCCGCCCTGCGAGGGCCAGCCGTGGGGACGGGGCCGGAGGCTCCTCCCCGCGGCGGCGCGGACCGGCTCCACGCAGCAGAGGACGGCACCTGGCAGCGGTGCGATCCGGAGGATCGCAGTGTGATGGCGCGCCTGCGCGGGCTCGCCAGCGGACGACGGCACGCTGTGTCCGTGCTCGGTCACTCGCATGCGCTCTCCGGGCTCGCCGCCGGAGCCGCCACGCTGCCCTGGGCCCCGGTCGGGGGCACCGTCGGACAGGTCGCCTGGATCGCCGCCGTCGGCGGGATGGCGATGCTGCCCGACCTCGACCACAGTGGCTCGACGGTCTCGGACATGTGGGGCCCGCTCACCGATGTCCCCTCCGGTGCCCTCGGGCGGCTGGCCCGGGGCCACCGCTGGGGCACCCACGACGCCGTCCTCGCGCCGCTGGCCTTCGGTGCCTTGGCGCTCGCCGCGGCCAACGCGTTCTGGTCCAGCCTGCTGCTCATGGCGCTGGCCGTCGGGCTGGCGCTGCGGGCGCTGCACTTCGTCATCCCCGGGCGAGCGGAGAACACCGTCGTCGGCAACCTGGCGCTCTCCTGGGGCGGCGCCTGGCTGCTGCTGGAGCACTCCCCCAGCCCCGCCTGGCTGCCCTGGGCGGTGGCGCTCGGGGTGCTGACCCACATCGCCGGGGACGCGCTCACCACGCACGGCGTGCCGGTGCCCGTCCTGTGGCTGCTGCGCCGCTCCCGGCTGGCCCTGAGCCCGCTGCGCACCGGGACGGCGCTGGAGAACGTCGTGCTGGTGCCCGCGTTCGCCGTCGTGACGGTGTGGTGCGTCTACCTCAACACCGACGTCCGCGCGACGGTCGACCCGCTGCTGCAGGACCTGCGCGGCCTGGGCTGAAGAAGGGACCCCTCCTGTCCGCGAGACCCCGGCATCAGGCCCGGGCGACGCTTGCTCGCGGGCGCAGGCGGCCATCGCGGTGGCGCAGAAGCGCGCGCACGCGGCGCCAGCTGGTCGACGTCAGGGGCGACTGACCGCCGGGGGTGCCGGGGGTGCGGTCACGTCCGCGCCAGGTCGCGCAGGGAGATCGCGACGACGACCAGCGCGACGGCCAGCAGCAGCCCCCAGCGTTGATGGGCCGCCTCCCACCCGGGGCCCGGTCCGACCAGCAAGGCCCAGCGCTCCGGCAGCCGGAAGCTGGCGAGGATCAGGCCGACGGTCAGCGGAACGGCGACGATGCCCGGCTCGCGCGCGTCGGCCCACCGAGCCAGTCCCGCGGCGGCGGCCAGGCTCAGGGCCAGCAGGGCGCCGAACTCCAAGGTGAGCGCGGCGACCGGCAGATCGGCACCCAGCGCCTGCGCGGTTCCCAGGGCGGCGGCCCACGGAACGCCGGTGAGGGCCGCGGTCGCCAGCAGGTAGGACGACCGCCGCCACGCCAGGGGGCCGACGGCCAGACCGGGAGGTCGACCCGGCCGGCGGCGTACCAGGCCATGATCGCTGCCATCAGGACAGCGGCCAGGACTACCGGGCCGAGCGCGGCCAGGCAGAGGCCCGCCGTACGGGCCAGCGTCGGCGCCGGGAAGGATGAGTGCTCGTCCAGCGCCCCGGACCGCTGCGGACGGGTCGCCGCAAGGTTGGCCGCGAAGTAGGTGAACACGCCGAGGAAGAAGGTGGGCCCGGTCAGCAGGCCGTCGTAGCCGCTGCCCGGCCCCTGGGCCGACGAGACGGTGATCATGGCGGAGTAGAGCGCGGCGCCGAGCAGCACGAGCGGGTGGGCCGCGATCCGGCGGGCCTCGGCGAATGCGAGCTCACGAGCCACGGGGAGCGTGCGGGTCCGGCCGGTCGGCACGGCGACCGTGGGAAGAGCGGTCGCGGTCATGGCAGCTGCGCCGATCCGGCCAGGGCGGTGACCGCCGTGAGGGCGACGCCGAGCAGCAACACCGGCAGCTTCCGGCGGGCGTCGACCAGCAGCGCGCCGATCGCCGCCATCGAGCACAGACCGATCAGGTAGACGGCGTGCCAGGCGCGGGAGCCGTCGATCACCCCGGCCCACTCGTTCGTCGTCTCACCCCAGCGGGCGAACTCCACGTAGGCGCCGAGCAGCAACCGGTCCCCGCGCAACTGGATGTGGAAAGCGACCAGTCCCACCATGACCAGCAACGCCGCACCCGGGAACCGCGCCCAACGGGCCACCAGGACGCCGAGCAGGCCGCCGCCGAGCACGCTGAGCGGGACGGTGACCACCTCCAGAAGCGGCGGGCGGTGCAGCAGCAGACCGGCAGCCGAGAAGCCGGCGAAGAGGATCGTCACCAGGACGGCGGCGACTGTGGCTTGGCCGGCACAGGCCACCTGGGCGGCCGCCGTGCGTGCCTGCCGGGGTGCCGGGAGGGAGGAGCCACTCCTCGCTGCCGTGCCGCCGGTCGCGGGAGGCCAGCAGGTTGGCGGCGAAGAAGGTGAACGGGCCGAGGAAGAAGATCCCGGCCGAGGTGATCATCGAGTAGGCCGGTCGTGGCCCGAGCTCCCGCTCCAGGCCTGCCGTGACTGCGACGAAGGGGAGCCCACCCAGGAGCACGGGGTGCAGGACCAGACGACGGATCTCGGTGGCCCCGAGCGCGGCCCAGACCGGCAGGCCCGACGTCCGCACGGCGGCGGACGGCGCGGCCGCCACACCGGCGGCGCTCATGCCGGCACCGCCACCGACTCGTCGCCGAGCAGCAGCAGGTAGGCGTCCTCGACGGTGGGCTGCACCAGCTGCGCCCCGGAGGGCGACACCTCCCCGATGTTGCGGTGCTGGCCGGTGCCCGTGCGCCAGGCCAGGTGCGCGTCGGGCGAGCGGACGTCGTCCAGCCACACCCGGCCGGCGGCGGTCTCGACCAGCTGGGCCGGTGTGCCGCGAAACAGCGTACGGCCGGCCTGGACGACGACGATCGCGTTGCACAGCGCGGCGACGTCCTCGGTCTGGTGGGTGGACAGGATCACGCAGCGTCCCTCCGCCGCGCGGGAGATCAGCTCACGGAACCGCAGCCGCTGCTCGGGGTCCAGCCCGACGGTCGGCTCGTCGAGCACCAGCAGGTCGGGGTCGCCGAGCAGCGCCTGTGCCAGGCCCACCCGGCGGCGCATGCCGCCGGACAGCGCGCGGATCTTCTTGCCGCTGACCGCGCTGAGCCCCACCACGTCGAGTACCCGGCGGACCTCGTCGTGCCGCTCCCGCCGGTTGGTCATCTCCTTGAGGATCGCCACGTAGTCGACGAACTCGAAGGCGGTGAACCCGCGGTGGAAGCCGGGCTCCTGCGGGAGGTAGCCCAGCCGGCGGCGGATCTCCAGCCGGTCGCCGGCGTCGGCGGGGTTACGGCCGAGCAGCCGCAGCCGGCCGCGGTCGGGGCCGAGCACCGTGGCCAGCATGCGCAGGGCGGTGGTCTTGCCGGCGCCGTTGGGGCCGAGCAGCCCGGTGACCCCAGAGCCGGCGGTGAACGAGATGCCGTCGAGCGCGCGGGTCCGGCCGAAGGTCTTGCCCACCTCGTCGACGACGACGGCGGGTCCGAAGGGCGGGGTCACGAGTTCTCCCGGAGGTCGGCGGCGGGCGTGCGGCCGCGGTGGACGAGGACGGCGACGGACAGGGCGAGCAGGACGGCGCAGAGCAGCTGACCGGTCGCCCCGAAGGCGGCCAGTGCGTTGCCCGTGACGCGGACGGTGCTGAAGACGGCGAGCAGCCAGGCGACCACGATCAGGCCGCCGGCCCACGCAGGCTCGACCCGGGTGGAGACCGCGAGGGTCGCGGCACTGAGCGCCAGCGAGGGCAGCAACCAGGCCGCGGCGAGCCACCCGCCGAGCGGCAGGAGAACGGCACTGACGGCGACGAGCAGCAGCGTCGCCACCAGAACGGCGCTCGACCGCAGCAGCAGCAGCCGGAAGGTAGAGTACGGGGCGGCCAGCCCGACGTCGTACGTCGGGTCGACCTCGCGGCCGTAGGCGACGGCGACGCCAGCCACCGGCAGCACCGGCGCCAGGGCCAAGAAGAACAGCAGTCCCTTGGTGCCCGAGCCGGCGGCGAAGAGGGCGAAGAGCAGCGCCACGGTGAGCCCGCTGAGCCACGAGACGGTCAGCGAGGGCGCCGCGGCCACCAGCCGGGCGGTGTCCTCCGCCACGCCCAGGCGGACCAGCAGCCGCTCGACGGGGGTCCGGTGAGGTGCGTCCAGCCGGTCGGCCACCTCGTCCCAGACGGCGGTGAGCCGGGCGGGGTCGACGGCCGGCGCCAGCGCCGACCGGCACGAGGCGCAGCCGAGCAGGTGGGTCTCCACGGAGGCCGCGAGGCTGCCTGCGAGGAATCCCCCGGCGTAGCGGCCGAGGACCACCGGGTCGACGTGCCACTCGGAGCCATGGGTCGAGGTGCTCATGCCAGTGCCTCCCTGAGCTGGGCCTTGGCGCGCATCATGCGGGTCTTCACCGTGCCGCTGGGGATGCCGAGCAGCTTCGCGGCCTCCCGGGTGGTCAGGCCGTCGAGCACCGTGGCCTGCACCACGGCGCGCAGATCCGGCGACAGCCGGTCCAGGGCCGCGCCGAGGTCGCCGTACTGCACGCCCACGAGCACGCGGTCCTCGGTGGACTCCTGCAGGGCCAGCCGCTGCTCGTGCCCCTCCCCCCAGCTCACCGCCGGGGCAGGGCGGCGCCGCAGCGCGTCGAGCAGCCGCCGGATGCCGATGCCCCAGATCCAGGCAGCGACCTCCCCGCGCCCGTCCCAGCGCCGGGCGCTGCGCCAGACCGCGACGAAGGTGTCCTGGACGACCTCGTCCACAAGGCTCGGGTCGCCGCAGCGGCGAGTCAGCCGGAGCACCAACCAGGGGGCGTGCCGGGAGTAGAGCTCTGCCAGCGCCGACCGGTCACCGCCGGAGAGGGCGGCGACCAGGTCGGCGTCGGAGGGCTCCGGGTGCGGAGCGGGCACGGCGGTCATTGTCAGCCGCAGGTGCCAGCAGCGACCGAGACCGGGTTGTTCCCCTTCTCGAAGGCGACCTCCCCCGGCGTGCCCTTGTGGACCTGCGAGTGGAAGGTCAGCCCGTCGCCGGAGGCGTGGTCCTCGCCGGTGCCGAAGCCTGCACCGCCCTTGTCCACGCACGTCCCCGGCGTCTGGATGAGGTGGGAGTGCGTGGCGGAGGCGGGTGTAGCGACCGCGCCGATCCCGATCATCACCGCACCGACCACGGTGCTGCGCATTACCCGCCGGCCGACGGCTCGTGCTCTCCGGGAGGAGTCAGCGGTGAGATCGTCGGTGGTCGGCCGTCCGGTGCGGCGCTGCGAGCGGGTCATGGCGGGTGCCTCCTCGGGCTGTGGGTCGATCACCAGCCCTGTCGTGAGGAAGCCGCCCAGCGGTTCACCCGGAGCCAGTCCGGGTCGGCGTCAGCGGGTGATGCCCTGCTCGCGGGCGCAGGCGGCCACCGCGGCCGCCACGGCCTCGGCCACCCAGGGGTCCAGCGGGCTGAGCACCACGTAGTCGGCCCGCACCTCGTCACCCACGACGTCGGCGATCGCGGTGGCGGCGGCCAGCTTCATCTCCTCGGTGATGGTGGTGGCCCCGGCGTCGATCGCGCCCCGGAAGACGCCGGGGAAGGCGAGCACGTTGTTGATCTGGTTGGGCTCCCCGCTGCGGCCGGTGGCGACGACGGCTGCGTACCGGGCCGCCATCTCGGGGTCCACCTCGGGGATCGGGTTGGCCAGCGAGAAGACGATGCAGTCCGGCGCCATCGAGGCGATCACCGACTCGGGCACCGATCCGCCGGAGAGGCCCAGGTAGACGTCGGCCCCCTCCAGCGCGCCGGACGTCGTGCCCGCGTAGCCGGCCCGGTTGGTGTTCTCGGCGATCCAGCGCTTGATCGGCGTCAGGTCGTCCCGGCCGGTGTGCAACACGCCCGTGGAGTCGCCCACGGCGATGTCGCCGACCCCGGCCTCCAGCAGGATCCTGGTGGAGGCGACCCCGGCCGCCCCGGCGCCGGACACGACGACCCGCAGGTCGGCCAGCTCCCGGCCCACCACCCGCGCAGCGTTGCGCAGGGCGGCCAGGACGACGATCGCCGTCCCGTGCTGGTCGTCGTGCATGACCGGGATGTCCAGCCGTTCCCGCAACCGCTCCTCGATCTCGAAGCAGCGCGGGGCGCTGATGTCCTCGAGGTTGATGCCGCCGAAGGACGGCGCGATCGCTTCCACCGTCGCCACGATCGTGTCCACGTCGGTCGTCGAGAGCACCACCGGCACCGAGGACAGCCCGGCGAACTCGGCGAACAGGCACGCCTTGCCCTCCATGACCGGCAGCGCCGCGGTCGGCCCGATGTCCCCCAGCCCGAGGACGGCGGTGCCGTCGGAGACCACGGCGACCACGCGGGGGGCCCAGGTGAACCGGTCGGCCAGGGCCGGCTCCGCGGCGATGACGCTCGACACGCGCGCGACACCAGGGTGTAGGTGAGCGCCAGGTCGGCGACGGACCCGATCGAACGGGTCGGGCGTACGGCCAGCTTGCCCCCCTCGTGCACCGCGAACGCCGGTCGGCAGTCCCGTCGTACCGCTGGGCGCTCATGGACCCGGGAACGTAATCCAGCCGGGGCGCGCGCCCCCTTGCGGTGCGGGACACGGCCCCTCCCGTGGCTCCGCTGCCTGTTCCCCGGCAGCGGGCTGGCTACGGTCCAGGCGTGCAGATCCGTTCCCTCGCCGTCGGCGACGCCTACGTGCTCGACCTCGTGCCGCACGGCGACGCCCGCGGCCGCTTCACCGAGTGGTACCGCGCCGACGTGCTTGCCGACGCCGTCGGCCACGGCCTGCACCTGGCCCAGGCCAACCACAGCGTCTCCGCCCGCGGGGTGCTGCGCGGCGTCCACTTCGCCCAGGTCCCGCCCGGCCAGGCCAAGTACGTCTACTGCCCCTCGGGCCGGGTGCTCGACGTCGTCGTCGACATCCGGGTCGGCTCCCCCACCTTCGGTGTGCATGACGCGGTCGTCCTCGACAGCGAGCAGCCGCGCGCGGTCCACCTCTCCGAGGGTCTCGGCCACGCCTTCCTCTCGCTGGCAGACGGCAGCTCGGTCACCTATCTGGTCTCCAGCGGGTACGACCCGACGCGGGAGTTCGGCATCTCCCCCGTGGACCCGGCGCTGGACCTGCCGTGGCCCGACGACGTGGAGTTCGAGCTGTCGGCCAAGGACCAGCAGGCCCCCACGCTGGCCGAGGCCCGGGAGCAGGGGCTGCTGCCGACGATCGAGGAGTGCCGCGCCCGCTACGCCGAGCAGCGCGCGAACTAGCCGGGGCGGCGGGGCAGGCGGCCCGGCCGCGGCCACAGCCGGCCCACCACCCGCCCGACGACGACGGCCGGGCCGAACACCCGGCTGTCGTCGGTGACGAAGGGGTTGTCACCCTCCACCCAGTGCCCGCCGGGCACCGGGCGGCGCACCCGCTTGACCACCAGCAGTTCCGGCCGCGCCGGGAACCGTGCGAGGACGACGTCGCCGTCGGCGACCGCTCCCGCGGGGTCGACCCGGCGCACCAGCAGGCGGTCCCCCGAGCGGACCGCCGGCGTCATCGAGGGGCCGGCCACGCGGGCCACCACCCAGGGCGTGACCAGCGGCGGGACCCCTCCGGGGCCTCCCCGCTCGGACGTGTCCCCGCTGCTCACCGGGGGTAGGGTCGCAGACGAACCGACCCCACAGAACCGGAGGCTAGTCCGTGCGTTTCCGCATGTTCTCCGCCGTGCAGGCCACCGCTCACTGCGACCTCCCCTGCGGCGTGTACGACCCGGCCCAGGCCCGCATCGAGGCGGAGTCCGTCAAGGCCATCCAGGAGAAGTACCAGGCCAACGAGGACCCGGTCTTCCGAACCCGCGCCATCATGATCAAGGAGCAGCGGTCGGACCTGGCCAAGCACCACCTGTGGGTGCTGTGGACCGACTACTTCAAGCCCCCGCACTTCGAGAAGTACCCGCAGCTGAACGAGCTGTTCAACAAGGCGACCAAGCAGGCCGGCGCCGCCGGCGGCAAGGGCAGCATGGACCCGGCCGAGGGTCAGAAGCTGCTGGACTACATCGCCGAGATCGACAAGATCTTCTGGGAGACCAAGGCCGCCGCCTGAGTCCCCCCACAGCACGACGAACGGCCGGCGAGCGCTCCGCTCGCCGGCCGTCGCCGTCCCGGGCGATGAGTTCCACGACCCGGCGCGGTCTTCCTGCTGACACCCGCAACCAGACAGGAGACCCCCGTGGCCGTTCGGCTCAACCCGTACCTGCACTTCTCCGGCAACGCCCGCGAGGCGATGGAGTTTTACCGCTCCGTCCTCGGGGGCCGGCTGGACGTCATGACCTTCGGGAACGTCGGCGGCGGCGAACATCCCGACGACGGGGTCATGCACGCTCATCTCCGCACCTCCGAGGGCCTCGAACTGATGGCCTCCGACGGCCACGACCCGGCCGCCGCCGGCGCCGACCGGGTCTCCCTGTCGCTGTCCGGGGACGACGCGCCGACCTTGACCCGCTGGTTCGAGGCGCTGGCCGAGGGCGGCACGGTCGACGTCCGCTGGCCGAGCAGGCGTGGGGCGACACCTTCGGGCAGGTGACCGACCGCTACGGCCTGCCCTGGCTGGTCGACATCGGGACCCCACCGGCCTGACCACCGCAGTCCGGTCCCCTCCCGGGACGGCGACCGGTCGATCGGGACAACTGCTCCCCGGTACCGTCTCACCTCGATGCGTATCGATCCGGCCGGGTGGCCCTTCATCACCGGGCCCCTGGCACCCGCCGTCGTGTTCGCCGCGGCAGGGCGGGCCGGCGACCGGCGCGGCCTCCGGCTGGCCGCTTGGCCCTTCGCCCTCCTGTCGGCCTACATGGCGCTGTTCTTCCGCGACCCCGACCGGCGCTGCGACGTCCAGCCGCCGCCTTCCGACGACGTCCTCTCCCCCGCCGACGGCATGGTGATGGTCGCCGGCGAGCCGCAGGAGGGCGTGGCCCCCGAGGGTGACTGGCAGCAGGTCAGCGTCTTCCTGTCCGTCGTCGACGTGCACGTCAACCGCTCCCCATACCACGGTGAGGTCGTGCAGAGCTCCTACCGCAAGGGCAGCTTCCTGGCCGCCTACCGCAAGGAGTCGGCGCACCGCAACGAGCGCAGCGAGCTGTGGCTGCGCGACGGCGACCGCACCGTGGTGTTCCGGCAGATCGTCGGCGTGCTCGCCCGCCGCATCGTCACCCGCACCGGCGTCGGCCGGCAGCTGGCCACCGGCGAGCGGATGGGCCTGATGAAGTTCGGCTCCCGGATGGACGTCTTCGTCCCCCGGGACTGCACGGTGCTCGTCCGGGTGGGCCAGCGGGTGCGCGGCGGCGAGACCGTCATCGCCCGCTGGTCCGACGCCCGCTGAGGAGGCCCCTGG
>JALYNA010000337.1 GCA_030773455.1 Actinomycetota bacterium | reverse complement strand
AGGGCGGCATCGTCGTCTCCGTGCAGCGCGAGCTCGGCATCCCGGTCAAGCTCGTCGGGCTGGGGGAGGGCGCCGACGACCTGGCCCCGTTCGAGCCCGAGGCGTTCGCCGAGGCGCTGGTCGGCGGAGCCGACTGAAGAAGGACCACCCTTCCCCCCACGCCTCGCACGCTCGGCGCGGGACCCTGAAGGGTGGCCGTTCCAGTACGTCACCAGGCTCGCGGCGGGACCCTGCAGGGAGGCCGCCGGTCGCTCACCCCGCGGCCGGTGGACCGCCCGGGCGTACCTGCAGCGCGACCAGCGCGACGTCATCGGCGAACTCCGGCGTCATCCGCGCGAGCAGCGCGTCGGTCAGCTCCGCGACCGGGACGTCGGCCAGTTCCCGGCCCGCCGCCACCAGCCGGGCCAGGCCCTCGTCGAGGGTGGCGTCCCGGCGCTCGACCAGGCCGTCGGTGTAGAGGACGACGGTGTCGCCGGGGTGCAGCGCGACCGTGGCGTCGGTGCGGCGCGTGGTCGGGTTGACCCCGAGGAGCAGCTTGGGGTGCCCTTCGAGCAGCCGGGCCGTGTCGTCGGCTCCGAGCATCAGCGGCGGCAGGTGGCCGGCGTTGGACCAGCGCAGCGTCCCCCGCGACGCGGCGGCCTCCTCCGGCGTCTGCTCGACGCGGGCGAGCACCGCGGTGACCAGCGTGGTCATCCCCAGGTCACGGAGCGCCCGGTCGAGGGTGGCCAGCGCATGGGCGGGCGGCGCGTCGAGCGCGTGGACGACGCCGCGCAGCATGTTGCGCAGCTGGCCCATGACCGCCGCGGCGACCCGGTCGTGCCCGGTGACGTCGCCGATCACCAGCGTGGTGGCGCCGTCAGGGGACAGGAAGGCGTCGTACCAGTCCCCGCCGACCTGGGCCTGCCTGGCCGCGGGCCGGTAGCGGACGGCGATGCGCAGGCTGTCGGCCTCCGGCGGGTCGGTCAGCATCGAGCGCTGCAGCGTCTCGGCCAGGCTGCGGGTTTCGCTGGCCCGCCGCCGCTCGGCCTCCAGCCGCATCACCCGGTCGACGGCCTGGGCGCACTGCGCGGCGTAGGCCTCCAGCACCCGCACCTCGTGGTTTTCGAAGGCCCGCGCAGCAGCCCAGCCGACGGTCCACGAGCCCAGCACGCGGCCGCCCGCGCGCAAAGGCAGGGCCACCCACGACCGGAGTTCGAGCCCTTGCGCCAGCCGCCGTCCTCGGTGTCTGCCCGCGCGTCGGCGTCCGGCACCAGCACGGTCTGCCCGGTGGCCGCGACGGCCATCGGCAGGGGAGAGCCGGGGTCGAGGTCGGCCGACACCAGCCGCCCGTTCCGGCTCTCGGTCAGCGTGAGGCCGTCGGTCCCGGCGAGGCGACGGCGGCGGCATCGGTCTGCAGCGCCGAGCGGCCGTGGTCGAACAGCAGCTCGAGCAGCTCGGCGGTGGTCTCCGCGGCGGCGAGGGCGGAGATGGTGGCGGCCAGCCCGGCCAGCGAGCTCGCGGTCCGGCGCTCGCGCTCGCTGCTCTCGCGCAGGTCCGCGTTGAGCCGCTCGAGCTCCCGGGTCCGCTCGAAGAGGTCCGCCTGGACCTGTTCGACCCGGCGCTGGCCGCGGGCGGCCTCCAGACGGGCCTCGTCGCGGTCGCGGACGTAGTCGGTGATGTCGTCGGAGCGGTGCAGCAGCAGGACGACCCGGCCCTCGTCGTCCAGGATCGGCCCGTTCCACGGGCTCCAGAACCGCTCCACCCAGGTGCCGTCGGGCAGCGGCATGTCGTACTTCTGGATCGCCATGGTCACCGGCCGGCGGGTGTCGAGGGCGCGGCCCAGGGAGTCGGCCAGGTTGCGGACGCCGTCGGCCCCGGGGTCGTCGGGGTTGAGCGGGAAGACGTCGAACAGGTGCCGGCCCACCGTGTCCTCGAGGGTGGTGGCGGTGGCCTCCAACCGGGCCCGGTTGGCGTGCACGATGACCAGGTCGGGGGTCAGGAGCAGGAAGGGCGCGGGCGCCTCGTCGAAGACCCGCGCGAAGTCGGGCGCCGGCAGCTCCTCGGGGGCCCTGCGTCCCGTGTCGCCGTCCTCGTCCGCACGCTCCTGTCCCACGGCCACCGCGCTGGTCTCCCTCCCGGATGGTGCTGATCACGGTGGGCACTACCCCGTCGGCGAGCTCTACACGGGTGGCCGTACTCGCCGGACAGGTCTGCGCACCAGCGAGGGCCGGACCGCTGCGGAAGGAGCCAGCTACACGGCCTCGGCGGGCGCCGCGTTGTCGGACCACTTCTCCTCGATGCGGCCGAAGCGCCACACCGCCACGGCGACCGCCCAGGTCACGACGAACAACCCGACGATCGCGAAGCCGACGAACTCCAGGTCCAGCGATGCCATCCACACCAGCGGGCCGGAGTCGATCCCCAGCCGCTCCACCAGCAGACCGACGAGCACCAGCGCCCCGATCACGAGGGCAACGGTGACCGACAGCACGGTGATCGTGAGGTTGTAGAAGACCTTGCGGACCGGCTTGAGGAACGCCCAGCCGTAGGCGCGGGTCATCAGCACGCCGTCGGCGGTGTCGAACAGGCTCATCCCCGCCGCGAACAGCACCGGCAGGACCAGGATCGCGTACCAGGGCAGCACGAAAGCGGCCGAGCCGGCGGCCAGGACGAGCAGGGCGACCTGGGTCGCGGTGTCGAAGCCCAGGCCCATCAGCAGGCCGACGGGATACAGGTGCCACGGCTTGCTGACCCGCCGGGTGACCCGGCCGAGGAGGCGGGCGAGGAACCCGCGGTTGTGCAGGTGGTGCTCCAGCTCGGCCTCGTCGTAGTCGCCGGCCCGCATCCGGCGGAAGACCCGGGCGATGCCCACCGCGGACCCGAGGTTCATGAGCCCGATGAGCAGCAGGAAGGTGCCGGCCACGAGGGTCCCGACCAGGCTCAGCGTCTGGCTGACGGAGGAATTCTCGTCCTGGACGACGACGGCGACCGAGCGGACGCCGGCGACCAACAGCAGGCTGGCGGCGAAGACCACCGACGAGTGCCCCAGGGAGAACCACAGGCCCGTGCTGACGGCGGGCTTGCCCTCGTCGACGAGCTTGCGGGTCGTGTTGTCGATCGAGGCGATGTGGTCGGCGTCGAAGGCGTGGCGAACGCCGAGCATGTAGGCGGTCAGCCCGACGCCCACCCCGAGGACGCCGGTGCTGCCGAGCTGGTAGCCGGCGGGGGCGACCGCGAAGACCAGCACGCCCCAGCCGACGACGTGCAGCAGCAGCACGAAGGCGGCCATGGCGGCGATGGAGCGGCGCTCGTGCCGGCTGAAGCCGCTGCCCGCCGTCGTGGTGCGTACCGGCACGGGGAGCGGGACTGACACGGCAGGCACGTGCACGCGGCCTCCTCGGGCTGCCCGACCCTGTGTGACGGGCGACTCCGGCGAGCTTATTGCAGTGCCCTGGCAGTTGCACATTCCTTGCAACAAGATGCACCCGATCCGTCGACGGGGAGGGCGCAACACGACCGCAACACGGACGCCGGGTGCACGGGCAGGAGTTCACCGCGCGGAAACAGCGGCGCGCCGGTCGCCGAAACGTGCCGACGGCACGGTGGACGCCACGTCGTCCCTCCGCGGAGGGGCGCCGGTCCACCCCGCCGCCCGGGCGCTGTCGCCCCGGCCCCGCCCCCGTGGCCTGCGTTCGACGCCGGCCACCGATCCGTCAGGAGGTTGCCGTGGACACCGGCGACACCGCATGGGTCCTGGTCAGTGCCGCCCTGGTGCTGTTCATGACCCCCGGTCTGGCGCTCTTCTACGGCGGCATGGTCCGCGCGA
>JALYNA010000336.1 GCA_030773455.1 Actinomycetota bacterium | reverse complement strand
ACCCAGTGGACCCCGAGGTGCTCGCCGGCCAGGCCCGCAACGCCCCGCTCACCCGCCCGCGGCCCGGCCACGCCGACCTGCCAGGCATGCAGAAGTACGGCTTCGACGACGCACGTCCGGTCCTGGAGCGGGCCAGCGCCCGGGAGACCGCGGCCCGGGTGGCCCTCGGCGCCATCGCGCGGGCGTTCCTGCGCCAGGCCCTGGGCGCCGAGGTGGTCAGCCACGTGGTCGGCATCGGGCCGGTCGTCGTGCCTGCCGGCGTGGTGCCCGGACCGGGGGACAACCCGCGCATCGACGAGGACCCGGTGCGCTGCGCCGACCCGGCGACCAGCGAGCTGATGGTGGCCGAGGTCGACGACGCCCGGAAGAACGGCGACACCCTCGGCGGCGTGGTCGAGGTGGTCCTGCACGGCCTGCCGCCGGGCCTGGGCAGCCACGTGCACTGGGACCGCCGGCTGGACTCCCGGCTGGCCGGCGCGCTCATGGGCGTGCAGTCGGTCAAGGCCGTCGAGGTCGGCGACGGGCTGGAGACCGCCCGCCGCCGCGGCTCGGTCGCCCACGACGAGATCGTGCTGGCCGACGGCCGCGTCCAGCGGCTGTCCGACCGCGCCGGCGGCATCGAGGGCGGGATGACCAACGGCGAGGTGGTCCGGGTGCGGGCGGCGATGAAGCCGATCTCCACCGTGCCGCGGGCGCTGGCCACCGTCGACGTCGCCACCGGCGAGCCGGCCGTCGCGATCAACCAGCGCAGCGACGCCTGCGCGGTGCCCCGCGGCGCCGTCGTCATGGAGGCGATGGTGGCGCTGGTGCTGGCCGACGCGGTCCTGGAGAAGTTCGGCGGCGACTCGGTGGCCGAGACCCGCCGCAACGCCCGCGCCTACCTCGACGCGCTGAGGGTCCGGTGACCCGCGTGCCCCCGATGACCGGGCGCCGCCCGCTGCTGGTGCTGGTCGGGCCGCCGTCGTCGGGCAAGACCACGGTCGGCACCGTGCTGGCCGGCCGGATCGGTGTCCCCTTCCGCGACACCGACACCGACGTCGAGGCACAGACCGGGCAGCGGGTGGCCGACCTGTTCGTCGACCTCGGCGAGCCGCACTTCCGGGCGCTGGAGGAGTCGGCCGTGGCGGTCGCGCTCCAGGAGCACGACGGGGTCCTGGCCCTCGGTGGCGGCGCGGTGCTGAGCGCGGCCACGCGCGAGCGGCTGACGGGCTACACCCGGGCCGGCGGCACCGTCGTCTGGCTGGACGTCGACCTGGCCTCGGCCGCCGAGCGAGTGGGCCTGAACCGCGGCCGGCCGGTGCTGGGGCTCAACCCGCGGGCGACCCTGCGCACCCTGCTCGCCGCGCGGGCGCCGCTGTACGCCGAGGTCGCCACCGTTACCGTGCCGACCGGCGGCCGCGAGGTCGGAGAGGTCGTCGACGAGGTGGCCGCCGCCGTCCCCGCGCAGGCGGCTCCATGAGACGGGTGACCGTCCCGGGCGACCGGCCCTACGAGGTGGTCATCGGGCCCGGGGCGCAGTACGAGCTGGGCCTGGTCCTGGGCGGCACCCCGCGCGCCGCCGTCGTGCACGCACCGCCACTGGCCGGGTTGGCCGGCGCGCTGGTGGAGACGTTGCAGACCGCCGGCGTGGCCGCCGAGGCCGTCGTCGTCCCCGACGGGGAGGCGGCCAAGACCGCCACGGTCGCCGCCGGGGTGTGGGAGGAGCTCGGCCGACTGGGACTGACCCGGTCCGACGCCGTCGTCGGGGTGGGCGGAGGCGCCGTCACCGACCTCGCCGGTTTCGTCGCCGCGACCTGGACCCGCGGCGTGCGCGTCGTGCAGGTGCCCACGAGCGTGCTCGGCATGGTCGACGCCGCGGTGGGCGGCAAGACCGGCATCAACACCGGCGCCGGCAAGAACCTCGTCGGCGCCTTCCATCCGCCGGCCGCCGTGCTCGTCGACACCGACGTGCTGCCCGGCCTGCCCGAGGCGGAGTTCCGCTCCGGCATGGCCGAGGTCGTCAAGTGCGGCTTCATCGCCGACGGCGCGATCCTCGACCTGCTCGAGGCCGACCCGACCGGCCGCCGCGACACCGAGGAGCTCATCGAACGGAGCGTGGCGGTCAAGGCCGCGGCCGTGGGGGCGGACCTCTTCGACACTGGCGTGCGCGAGTTCCTCAACTACGGGCACACCCTGGGCCACGCCGTCGAGCGGGTGGAGGACTTCTGCTGGCGGCACGGCGAGGCGGTTGCCGCCGGCATGGTGTTCGCCGCAGAGCTGGCCGGGCAGGCCGGGCTGCTGACCCGCGAGGAGGTCGACCGGCACGTCCGGCTGGTCGCCGCGATGGGGTTGCCCACCCGCTACACCGGGGACTGGCAGCGCATCCAGTCGGTCATGCGGGTGGACAAGAAGGCCCGCGGCGCCTCGCTGCGGTTCGTCGTCCTCGACGGGATCGGGAACCCGCGCATCCTCGCCGATCCCGACCAGGCCTGGCTGGACGCGGCGTGGGCCGCAGTGTCGGGAGGAGTGTCCACGTGACCGAGCTCGCGAGGTCACCCAGGAACGGAGCACGTGTCGGCACGGCGGCGACGAGCGCCAGCGAGGAGACGACGTGACGATCCAGGTGCTCAACGGCGCCAACCTGGGCCGGCTCGGCCTCCGCGAGCCCGACAAGTACGGGACGACGACGTACGCCGAGCTGGTCGACCTGCTGGAGGTCACCGGCCGCGAGCTCGGTGTCGAGGTGCGGGTCCGCCAGACCGACTCCGAGGGCGAGCTGCTGAGCTGGGTGCACGCCGCGGCCGACGCCGGCGACGCCGTGGTGATCAACCCCGGCGGCTGGTCGCACACCTCGGTGGTGCTGCACGACGCGCTGGCCGCGCTGAACGGCCCGTGCGTGGAGGTGCACATCACCAACATCCACCGGCGCGAGGAGTTCCGGCACCGCTCCCACGTCTCCCGGGTGGCCGACGGCGTCATCGCCGGGCTGGGCGTGCAGGGCTACGTGCTGGCGCTGCAGTGGCTGGTGACCCGGGGCATCCGGTGAGGCGACCGATGCTGTCGAGGAACGAGCGGAGCGACCGCGGAGCCGAACGGTCGGCACGGTGAGGTACGCCGAGCGGCGGGAGCGGCTGCGGGCGACGGCGGCCGAGCGCGGGCTGGACGCCGTCCTGGTGACCGAGCTGCGCAACGTGCGCTACCTGACCGGCTTCACCGGCTCCAACGGGGCGCTGCTGCTGCGCGCCGATCCGTCCCCCGCCTCCCCCGACGTCTTCGGCACCGACGGCCGCTACACCACCCAGGCCGCCAGCCAGGTGCCCGACGTCGAGCTGCTGGTCGACCGCGGCACCGTCCCGGCCCTGGCGCGTGAGGCGGTCCGGCCCCGGTCGGATGGGCGCGGCGCCGGCCGGATCGGGTACGAGAGCCACCACCTGACCGTCGACGGGCTGCGCGCGCTGGAGTCGGTGCTCGGTGACGCCGCTGCCGGCGGCCCGGTGCCGGAGCTGACCAGCGTGCGGCGGGCGGTGGAGGAGCTGCGCGCGGTCAAGGACGACGACGAGGTCGACGCGCTGCGCCGGGCCTGCGCGGTCGCCGACGCGGCGCTGGCCGAGCTGGCCGCCGAGGGGGCGCTGCGGCCCGGGCGCACCGAGCTGCAGGTCGGCCGCGAGCTCGACGCCCGGATGCTGGCCCTGGGCGCCGAGGCGCCGTCCTTCGAGACGATCGTGGCCGCCGGCGCGAACTCCGCCATCCCGCACCACCGGCCCGACCCCACCGAGCTGCGGGCCGGTGACCTGCTCAAGCTGGACTTCGGCGCGACCGTCGACGGCTACCACTCCGACATGACCCGGACGGTGGTCCTCGGCGGGACGGGTGGCGTCGTGGCGGCCTGGCAGCGGGAGATCTACGAGCTGGTCGCCGCCGCGCAGGCCACGGGGCGGGCCGCGTTGGCCGTGGGCGCCGACGTGGTCGCCGTCGACTCCGCGGCCCGCGACGTCATCGCGCAGGCCGGTTACGCCGAGCACTTTCTCCACGGCCTGGGCCACGGCGTGGGGCTGGAGATCCACGAGGCGCCGGGCATCGGGCAGCTGGGCGCGGGTAGGCTGGCCGCCGGCATGGCCGTCACCGTGGAGCCGGGGGTCTACCTGCCCGGCCACGGCGGTGTCCGCATCGAGGACACGCTGATCGTCACGGACGACGAGCCCGAGTTGTTGACCCTCACGAGCAAGGAACTGCTGGTCCTCTAGATGGCTACCACCAACGACCTCAAGAACGGCATGGTCCTCAACCTCGACGGCCAGCTCTGGACCGTCACCGAGTTCCAGCACGTCAAGCCGGGCAAGGGCGGCGCGTTCGTCCGCACCACGCTGAAGAACGTGCTGTCGGGCAAGGTCGTCGACCGGACCTTCAACGCCGGCACGAAGGTGGACACCGCCACCGTCGACAAGCGGTCGATGACCTACCTGTACAAGGACGGCACCGACTTCGTCTTCATGGACGGCGACACGTACGACCAGATCCACGTGCCGGCCGAGACCGTCGGCTCGGGCGCGGACTACCTGCTCGAGAACACCGAGGCCACGGTCGCCGTGCACGAGGGCAGCCCGCTCTACGTCGAGCTCCCGGTGACCCTGGAGCTGGTCGTGCAGCACACCGACCCGGGCCTGCAGGGTGACCGCTCCACCGGCGGCACCAAGCCCGCCACGCTGGAGACCGGCGCGCTGATCCAGGTGCCGCTGTTCGTCAACACCGGCGACAAGCTCAAGGTGGACACCCGCGACGGCCGGTACCTCGGCCGGGCCAACTGACGGCTCCTCCCATGGCTGCCCGCACCAAGGCGCGCAAGCGCGCCGTCGACGTCCTCTACGAGGCCGACGTCCGCGGCAGCGACCCGCTGGAGCTGCTCCGGGAGCGGGTGGCCCTCGCCTCGCC
This sequence comes from Actinomycetota bacterium, assembly GCA_030773455.1. Taxonomy (GTDB): domain Bacteria; phylum Actinomycetota; class Actinomycetes; order Mycobacteriales; family Geodermatophilaceae; genus Geodermatophilus. The sequence continues at coordinate 4,969 of JALYNA010000336.1, read as the reverse complement.
GCCGGTCCCCGACCACGCCGTCCGGCTGGTCGAGGGGGTGGCCGAGCACGCCGCGCGCATCGACGAGCTGATCGACCGGCACGCGCGTGGCTGGTCGATCGACCGGCTCCCCGACGTCGACCGGGCCATCCTGCGGATGGCCGTCTTCGAGCTGCTGTGGGTCGAGGACGTCCCCGACCCCGTCGTCATCGACGAGGCCGTCGAGCTGGCCCGGTCGCTGTCCACCGACGACTCGCCGGCCTACGTCAACGGCGTCCTGGGTGGCGTCCTGGACGCCGAGATCCCGACCAGCTGAACAAGGACCCCGTCCTCCGCACCGTCGAAGGACCCCGTCCTCCCCACCCTTCGCGAGCTCAGGGCGGTGCCCTGGACGGGGCCGCGGCGAGCCTCGGGACGGGGCCGGCACGCCGAGGGCCCACTCCAGAGACCGGAGTGGGCCCTCGGCGTTCAGCGGTCCGGTGTGCGTCAGCGCGGGGAGCGGCGGCGCTCCCAGTTCGGGTTGATCTCGTCGTCCTCGTCGCCGCCGAAGCCGACAACGCTCTCCATGCCGGGGGACAGCACGCCCCACTCGATGAGCCGGCTGGTCAGCTCGTCGGGGCTCATGTCGTAGATGATCGCCAGCGACTTGAGGTCCTCGGCCCGGATGGAGAGGACCTTGCCGTTGTAGTCGTGCCGCTGCGCCTGGATGGTCGAGGCGTACCGGGCCAGCGGGCCGGCCTCGTCCGCGGGCAGCGAGCCCAGGGACTCGAGGTTCAGCACGATCTTCGTCGTCGAGGCGACCGCCGAGCTGGGCCGGGGGTCTGGCAGCAGCTCGGAGACCGGGACGCCGTAGAAGACGGCGAGCTCGGAGAGCCGCTGCACGGTCACCGCGCGGTCGCCGCGCTCGTAGGAGCCGACGACGACGGCCTTCCAGCGGCCGTGCGACTTGTCCTCGACTCCCTGGAGCGAGAGCCCCTGCTGGTTGCGGATGGCGCGGAGCCGGGCACCGAGGGCCCGTGAGTAGTCGGTGCTCATCGCTTCCTGCTCACTGTCCGTCGTCGTGGAGGTGTTGTCGTCACGGAGCGTACTGGTCGGGCCCGCGCGAGGACACCGGGACACTCGTCCGGGTCACACGGCGGCTGATCGTGCCCTCTCCCGCGCGGTGCGGGTCACACCGCGGCGTGCAGTACCGTCGATCCCGGTCCGACCACTCCTTTAACGACCCGTCCCGTGAGGCGGGGAAGGAGGCCTGATGGCCCGCACGACCCAGCCTGCCCACGGCGACGCGCCGCCGCCGACCGCGGTGCTCTCCGCCGCCGACGTCGCCCGCGTGGTCGACCGGATGGCGCACCAGCTGATCGAGCGCACCGCCGCCTCCGGGCCCGAGCCGTCCGGCGGCCTCGCCGACGTCGTCCTCGTGGGCATCCCCACCCGCGGCGCCCCACTGGCCCGCCGGCTGGCCGCCCGCGTCGAGGCGTTCACCGGCAGCCCGGTCGACGTCGGCACCGTCGACATCACGCTGTACCGCGACGACCTGCGGCTGCGCGGCGTCCGCGCGCTGGAGGACACCGTGCTGCCCGAGGGCGGCATCGACGGCCGGCTCGTCGTCCTGGTCGACGACGTCCTTTACTCGGGCCGGTCGGTCCGGGCGGCGCTGGACGCGCTGCGCGACCTGGGCCGCCCGCGGGTGGTGCAGCTCGCGGTGCTGGTCGACCGCGGGCATCGCGAGCTGCCCATCCGGGCCGACTATGTGGGCAAGAACCTGCCGACCTCGCGCAGCCAGTCGGTGCGGGTCCACCTCACCGAGACCGATGGGACCGACGAGGTGCTGGTGACGGAGGCGGAGGGCCGATGAAGCGCCACCTGCTGGAGGCGGCCGACCTGGACCGCGCCGACGCGACCCTGGTGCTCGACACCGCTGCGCAGATCGACGCCGCACTGGCCGGCCGTGAGGTCAAGAAGCTGCCGACGCTGCGCGGCCGGACGGTAGTCAACCTCTTCTTCGAGGACTCCACCCGCACCCGGATCTCCTTCGAGCTGGCCGCCAAGCGCCTGTCCGCCGACGTCCTCAACTTCTCCGCCAAGGGCAGCAGCGTCTCCAAGGGCGAGAGCCTCAAGGACACCGCGCTGACCCTGGAGGCGATGGGCTCCGACGCGATCGTCGTCCGGCACCACGCCTCCGGAGCCCCCCACCGGCTGGCCAGCTGGGTGCGCGGCAGCGTGGTGAACGCCGGCGACGGCACCCACGAGCACCCCACCCAGGCGCTGCTGGACGCCTACACGATCCGGCACCGGCTGGGCCGGCTCGAGGGCGTGCGGGTGGCGGTCGTCGGCGACGTGCTGCACAGCCGGGTGGCCCGGTCCAACGTGCGGCTGCTGCACACCCTCGGCGCCGAGGTCACCCTGATCGCGCCCCCGACGCTGCTGCCGGTCGGCGTGGGCAGCTGGCCGGCGGAGGTCTCCTACGACCTGGACGCCGTGCTGCCCAAGGCCGACGTGGTGATGATGCTGCGGGTCCAGGCCGAACGGATGAACGCCTCCTTCTTCCCCAGCGCCCGGGAGTACAGCCGCCGCTACGGCCTGGACGCGCACCGCATGGCCGCGCTCGCCGACGAGGCCATCGTCATGCACCCCGGCCCCATGAACCGCGGCATGGAGATCGCCGCGGAGGTGGCCGACTCCGTGCGCTCCACCATCGTCGAGCAGGTCGCCAACGGCGTCTCCGTGCGCATGGCCGTGCTCTACCTGCTGCTCGGAGGGAACCAGGCCGCATGACGACCCATCTGATCAGGGGGGCCTGCCCCTACGGCGAGGACGCCGCCGACATCCTGGTCGAGGACGGCCGCATCGCCGCGATCGGCGAGCGCCTGTCCGCGACCGGCGCGGAGGTCGTCGACGCCGCCGGGTTGATCGCGCTGCCCGGCTTGGTCGACCTGCACACCCACCTGCGGGAGCCCGGCCGGGAGGACGCCGAGACCGTCGAGACCGGCAGCCGGGCCGCGGCGCTGGGCGGCTTCACCGCGGTGCACGCCATGGCCAACACCGACCCCGTCGCCGACACCGCCGGTGTGGTGGAGCAGGTGTGGCGGTTGGGCCAGCAGGCCGGCCTGGTCGACGTCGTCCCGGTGGGCGCGGTGACCGTCGGCCTCGACGGGGAGCGGCTGGCCGAGCTCGGCGCGATGGCCGACTCCGCCGCCCAGGTGCGGGTCTTCTCCGACGACGGGCACTGCGTCGCCGACCCGGCGCTGATGCGCCGCGCGCTGGAGTACGTCAAGGCGCTGGACGGCGTCGTCGCCCAGCACGCCGAGGAGCCGCGGCTGACCGTCGGCGCGCAGATGCACGAGGGCGACCGCTCCGCCCGCCTCGGCCTGACCGGGTGGCCGGCCGCCGCCGAGGAGGCGATCATCGCCCGCGACGTGCTGCTCGCCGGGCACGTCGGCGCCCGGCTGCACGTCTGCCACGTGTCGACCGCGGGCTCCGTGGAGATCATCCGGTGGGCCAAGTCCCGCGGCGTCCAGGTCACCGCCGAGGTGACCCCGCACCACCTGCTGCTCACCGACGAGTGCGCCGAGGGCTACGACCCGGTCTTCAAGGTCAACCCGCCGCTGCGCACCGACGGCGACGTGGCGGCGCTGCGCGCGGGCCTGGCGGAGGGTGTCATCGACGCCGTCGCCACCGACCACGCGCCGCACGCGGTCGAGGACAAGGAGACCGAGTGGGCCAGCGCCCGGCCCGGGATGCTGGGTCTGCAGCAGGCGCTGCCGGTGGTCGTCGCCACCATGGTGGAGACCGGCCTGCTGGACTGGCGCGGCGTCGCCGACCGCATGTCGGTGCGCCCGGCCGCGATCGGCCGGCTCGATGGCTTCGGTCCCACCGCCCATGGCCGCCCACTGGGACCGGGTGAGCCGGCCAACCTGCTGCTGCTGGACCCGGGCACGCGTGCGGTCGTCGACCCCGCCGCGCTGGCCAGCCGCAGCCGCAACAGCCCCTATGCCGGCCGGGAGCTCCCCGGCCGGGTGGTCGCCACGTTCCTGCGGGGCGAGGCGACCGTCCTGGACGGAAAGGCGCAGAAGTGAGAGAGGCACTGCTCGTCCTCGAGGACGGCAGGACGTTCCGCGGCGAGGCCTACGGCGCGGTCGGGACGACGCTGGGTGAGGCGGTGTTCGCCACCGGGATGACCGGCTACCAGGAGACGCTGACCGACCCGAGCTACGCCTGCCAGATCGTGGTGATGACCGCTCCGCACATCGGCAACACCGGGGTCAACGCCGAGGACGACGAGAGCCGCCGCATGTGGGTGGCCGGCTTCGTCGTCCGCGACCCCGCCCGCCGCCCGGCGAACTGGCGGGCCACCGGCAGCCTGGACGACGAGCTGGTGGAGCAGGGCATCGTCGGCATCAGCGGCATCGACACCCGGGCGCTGACCCGGCACCTGCGCGAGCGCGGTGCCATGCGGGCGGGCATCAGCAGCGAGGGCCTGCCGGTCGAAGAGCTGCTGACGCGGGTGCGCGGCTCGGAGAGCATGAGCGGCGCCGACCTCGCGCCGGCGGTCACCGCCAACGATCCCTACGTCGTCCCGGCGGTGGGGGAGAAGCGCTACACGATCGCCGCACTCGACCTCGGCATCAAGACCGCCACCCCGCGGCACCTGGCCGAGCTCGGCGTGGAGATCCACGTGCTGCCCGCCACCGCCACCGCCACCGACCTGCTGGAGCACGGCCCCGACGGCGTATTCCTCTCCAACGGCCCGGGCGACCCCGCGGCCGCCGACTACGCGGTCGAGGCGGTGCGCGGCGTGCTCGACGCCGGCCGCCCGCTGTTCGGCATCTGCTTCGGCAACCAGATCCTCGGCCGGGCGCTCGGTTTGGGCACCTACAAGCTGCGCTTCGGCCACCGCGGCCTGAACCAGCCGGTGCTCGACCGGGTCAGCGGCACCGTACGGGTCACCAGCCACAATCACGGCTTCGCCGTCGACGCCCCGCTGGACCGG
>JALYNA010000335.1 GCA_030773455.1 Actinomycetota bacterium | reverse complement strand
CCGTGCTCCTGCACGGCCGTCGCCTCGCAGAACACCAGCCCTGCGCCGCCGAGGGCGAACCGGCCGAGGTGGACCAGATGCCAGTCGTTGGCGACACCGTCCTGCGCCCGGTACTGGCTCATCGGCGAGACCACAACCCGGTTCCTGAGCCCAACAGCGCGCAGCGTGAACGGTTCGAGCAACGTCATCGGGCACGGCCCCTCTCGGTCCTGGACGTCGGTGGCGAGTGTCGAAGCGACCACGGCCGCGCCGTGTCCAGATGCAGAATGTGTATGCCAGCATCCTTCGTAGCTGTACCGACTTGTCCCTCGGGTGACGTCCGGCTGCGTGGTGTGGCTCTGGCCGAGGGCGCCTTTCCGCAGGTTGCACTATGACGCCATCAGAGTCGGCTGCGCCACCTCTCGGCGGAGTTGTCGGGTCGGTTGAGCAGGGCGATGGAGTCTTTCGAGAGATAGCAGCGATGGGAGCCTGCCACTCTCAGCATGGTCTCGACCGGGGGAACGGCCGGCCCGCACCGATGCCTCGGGGCAACAGCGAGATGGTCGCCGCCGTGCATGTCCCGGCGTCGCAGTGCGCATGACCAGTCAGTGGTGTCGGGAGTTGCCACGCGGCGCCTGTCGAGACCCGTCACCCCCTGCGCGTTCGAGGGCCTGCGGCGTGACCCATGCATCAAGACGACGCCGCCGCTGAGGGGGCGTTCGCCCTTGTGTCCTCTTCGGTGCCGAGGCGCTGCCGGACGCGTCCGCCCGTCCTGGTCGACCACCGCAGTGCCCCAGCCGGGAGAAGGGGAGGGCGTGCAGCACGCTGTCCTGGAGTTCAAGCACGACGCCCTCCGGACGCGAGGCAGCGGTGATGTGGACGCCGCCCCCCGCTGGCGTGTTGGAGATGGCGTTGTCGACCAGGTTGTCCAAGACCCGCGTCATCAGCCGAACATCAGCTTTGACGGTGATGCCCGGCTCGGCGGCACCGTTGAGGGCCACACCCCGTTGCCGGGCGTGAGCGGTGGCGTCGGCCAGCGCATTGGAGACCAGATCATCAAGGGCGAGGGGGGCGAACACCGGATCCACGAGCCCCGAGGTAATGCGCGTCAGCTCGACGACCTCGTCGACAAGGGCGCTCAGACGCATCGTTTGTGACTGAAGAACGGCGAGGTAGGAATCGAGGACGGCTGGATCTGACAGCCCTTCTTCCAGAAGCGCTTCGACGACGGACCGCAACCGGGCCAGCGGCGTGCGAAGGTCGTGGCCAATGCCGGCGAGCATCTCCCGACGGCTACGTTCCAGCTCCGCCTCACGCAAACGCGCCTCAAGGAGCCGGTGTTGGGCGTCGTCCAGTGCGGCAGCCAGCGCGGACAGTTCGGCCGTGGGGGCGCGGGGAGGAGCGAACTGTGCTCCATCCCCGAGCAGCTCGCCGGCGCGACGCTCGCTTTCATGATGAGTTTCGCGACGGCCACCGCTATGAGAATCGACAGGCCGACCGCGACGGCGACGGGCATGGCAAGCCGGTCTATTGCTTGCGGCGGCGCAAGTATGGTCATGGCCAGGACCCCAAGCGCCAGGCCGATCACCGGCATGAGCACGGTGGCAGTCAGCACGGTCGTGACCGACCGGCGGCGCAGCGCGTACAGAACGAGGACCCAAGCAGGGCCACGGCAAGCATCGACGACAGCGCAACCGCGCTTGCGACGGGAAGCGAGGCAGTCATCGTTGATCGATGTACTCGTACCGGTAGCCGACGCCGAAGACGGTCAACAGCCGCCGCGGCCGGGCCGCATCGTCCTCTATTTTCTCCCGGAGACGCCGCACATGGACGGTCACAGTGGAGAGGTCTCCGTGTTGTCAACCCCAGACGCGCTCGAGTAGTTCCTGTCGGATGCAGTTAACACCGGGATGCTGCAACAAGAACTGCAGTAAGTCGTGCTCTCTCGTGGTGAGCGGCAGGACGCGCTGATCGACGAGTGCTTCACGACGTCCCAGGTTCAAGAGAGGTCACCGTCCCGAAGGAGCTCCGATAGGGACGCGTTGGCGCTCGTGGTGCGGCGCAACAACGAGCGGATTCGCAGTAGCAGCTGGCGAGGGCTGAATGGTTTGCAGACGTAATCGTCCGCGCCCGCCTCGAGCCCCGCCACACGCGCGTCCTCGTCTCCCAGCGCGGTGAGCATGAGCACGGGTAGGTCCCATCGCGCACGCAGATCCCGACACACGTGGTGGCCATCACGACCAGGCAACATCACGTCCAGCAGCACGAGAATCTGGGCGATCTCTCTACGGGGCGACCGCCGCCGGCCCGTCGCTGGCCCACTCTGTCTCCAGCCCATGACGCTGCAAGTACCGGCTGACCACATTGGCGAGGAGCGGGTCGTTGTCGACAATGAGAACCCGCGGCGCGTCGTCCCGAGATGGGCGGACAGCACCCAGGGGAACCACGTCTTTCGCAGCCACCGACTGATTCGTCGGTGCACCACGAGCCTCTGTCATGCTCCACGGCCCCCGATTGGTTGCCTTCGTCGTCGCGGTCCTGCTGGCGCCCATCTGGCGCCGGTTACCGAGCGGAGACTGCGAGTGTTGCACCACAGTCTTGATACCGCGGCCTCATGCGCGCCCCGCGAACAACCGACAGCGGGTCAGTCCTTCTGCCAGCAGGTCCCCGTGGCCTATGCAGACACGGCCGGATCTGCTGAGGGGCTGGTCGCCGGTGAACGGCGCAGCGCAGCGCATGACGGGGACGTAAGAGGGGTCATGACATACCGTGTCAGGGCGTTGACAGCCCGTCCGCAGACCTTACGAAGTTGTGACGAGGGGGCGCCACAGGGCGTCGATGAAGCGGCCCGGCGCACTGTACGGGCGCTGACGAACCTATCCGTAACGGCGCCGTGCCCCCGCGCCGTTGATCGCCCCACTACGAGAGGCTTCCGTCGTGAAACACCTCGAGAAACGCACAGCTTCGGTCTCCGCGGCGACCGCCAGCCTGTTAGCGGCTGCGCCCGGTCGGCGTAGGCCCGTCGTGGGCCGGGCAGAACGCAGTGTCCGAGCAACGGATGGCTCAGGGGCTGCATGGAGCACCGCCCGGACTCTGGAGCTCGTTCCGATGACCGGCCGGACTGTCCCACGAACTCCAACCGGATGATGAACCACTCCGGCCTGGAGCAGAACCAGCAGGGCCACCCCGGCCGCGGACCGGAACCTGGGTACACAGCGGGTACACAGGACTTCCGACAGCCACCCATCGCAACCAGTCAGATCAACACACGGATCTGGTCGCTGGCCAGCAGGTCAACCACAGTTAGCGTCTGCCCACGCCACCTGTTCCGTCCATGTCGAACAGCAGCGCCCGCAGACCGGTGTGGTCACTCATCGTCGGTGCGGTACCCCAGGTTCGGCGACAGCCAGCGCTCGGCCTCCGCGAGGGTCCAGCCCTTGCGCCGCGCGTAGTCCTCGACCTGGTCGCGGCCCACGCGCCCCAGCACGAAGTACCGCGACTGCGGGTGGGCGAAGTACAGGCCGCTGACCGCCGCGCCGGGCCACATGGCCATGCTCTCGGTGAGCGTGATGCCGGTGGTGGCCTCGACGTAGAGCAGCTCCCAGATGGTGCGCTTCTCGGTGTGCTCGGGGCACGCCGGGTACCCCGGCGCCGGGCGGATGCCCCGGTACTTCTCGGCGATCAGCGCGTCGTTGTCCAGGTGCTCGTCGGCGGCGTAGCCCCAGAACTCCCGCCGCACCCGCTCGTGCAGCCGCTCGGCGAACGCCTCGGCCAGCCGGTCGGCCAGCGCCTCGAGCAGGATCACGCTGTAGTCGTCGTTGGCCGCCTTGAACGCGGCCACCCGATCGGCCGAGCCCAGCCCCGCGGTGACGGCGAACGCGCCGACGTAGTCGCGCAGCCCCGTCTCCCTCGGCGCGACGAAGTCGGCCAGCGACTTGCGCGGCGACCCGTCGCGGCCCTCGGTCTGCTGGCGCAGCTGGTGCAGGGTGGTCCGGACGGCGGTGCGCGACTCGTCGGTGTAGACCTCGATGTCCTCGCCCTCTGTCCGGTTGGCCGGGAACAGGCCGAAGACGCCCTTGGCCTGCAGCCAGCGCTCGCCGACGATCCGGTCGAGCATCGCCTGGGCGTCCTCGTACAGCCGCCGCGCGGCCTCGCCGGTCGCCGGGTTGTGCAGGATGTCGGGGAACCGGCCGCGCATCTCCCAGGCGTTGAAGAACGGCTGCCAGTCGATGTAGTCGCGCAGCTCCTCCAGCGGGTAGTCGTCGAACACGCGGGTGAACTGAGTCGCCTGCCCGTGCACGTGGTCGCAGTCCGGACCGGTGCACACGTCCCTGGCCTGCTGCAGCAGCATCCGCGGCCGGGGCGGCGTGTAGGCCGACCAGTCGAGCACCGGCGCGGCGGCGCGCGCGGCCTCCAGCGACAGCAGCGCGCGAGTGTCCTGGCGGGCGGCGTGCCGCTCCCGCAGGCCCGCGTACTCGGTCTCGACGTCGGCCAGCAACTTCGGCCGCTGCTCGTTGGACAGCAGCGCGGCCACGACCGGCACCGACCGCGACGCATCCTTCACCCAGATGACCGGGCCGTGGTACCGCGGCGCGACCTTGACCGCGGTGTGCGCGCGCGACGTCGTCGCCCCGCCGATGAGCAGCGGGACGTCGAAGCCCTGCCGCTCCATCTCGGCGGCCAGGTCGGACATCTCCTCCAGCGACGGGGTGATCAGCCCGGACAGGCCGATCACGTCGGCGCCCTCCTGCTTGGCCGCGTCGAGGATCTTCTGCCCCGGCACCATGACCCCGAGGTCGACGACGTCGTAGTTGTTGCACTGCAGGACGACGCCGACGATGTTCTTGCCGATGTCGTGGACGTCGCCCTTCACGGTGGCCATGACGATCTTGCCGTTGCTGCGCTCGACGTCCCCGGGCTGCTTCTCGGCCTCGATGAACGGGATGAGGTGGGCGACGGCCTTCTTCATGACGCGGGCGGACTTGACCACCTGGGGCAGGAACATCTTCCCGGCGCCGAAGAGGTCGCCGACGACGTTCATGCCGTCCATCAGCGGGCCCTCGATGACCTCGATCGGCCGCCCGCCGCGCGCGGCGATCTGGGCCCGCAGCTCCTCGGTGTCGGACTCGGCGAACTCGTCGATGCCCTTCACCAAGGCGTGGGTGATGCGCTCCGCGACCGGCAGGGACCGCCACTCCTCGGAGGCGACCTCCTTCACCGCGCCATCCCCGGCGTACTCGCCGGCGATCTCCAGCAGCCGCTCGGTGGCGTCGGGACGGCGGTTGAGGACGACGTCCTCGATCCGCTCGCGCAGCCGCTCGGGGACCTCGTCGTAGACCTCGAGGGCGCCGGCGTTGACGATGCCCATGTCCATGCCGGCCGCGATCGCGTGGTACAGGAAGACCGCGTGGATGGCCTCGCGCACGGGGTTGTTCCCGCGGAAGGAGAACGAGACGTTCGACACGCCGCCGGAGACCAGCGCGCCGGGCAGGTTCGCCTTGATCCAGCGGGTAGCCGCGATGAAGTCCACCCCGTAGTTGGCGTGCTCCTCGATCCCGGTGGCGACGGCGAAGACGTTCGGGTCGAAGATGATGTCCTCGGCCGGGAAGCCGACCTGCTGGGTGAGGATGTCGTAGGCCCGCCGGCAGATGTCCTTGCGGCGCTGGAGGTCGTCGGCCTGGCCCTGCTCGTCGAAGGCCATGACGACGACGGCGGCGCCGTGCTTGCGGCACAGCCGGGCATGGCGGACGAACTCCTCCTCCCCCGCCTTCAGGGAGATGGAGTTGACGATCGACTTGCCCTGCACGCACTTGAGGCCGGCCTCGATGACCTCCCACTTGGAGGAGTCGACCATCACCGGCACGCGGCAGATATCCGGCTCGGCGGCGACCAGCTTGAGGAAGCGGTCCATCGCCTCGACGCCGTCGATCATCCCCTCGTCCATGTTGACGTCGACGACCTGCGCGCCGGCCTCGACCTGCTGGCGGGCGACGGCCAGCGCGGTCGGGTAGTCCCCGGCGCGGATCAGGTTGCGGAACCGGGCCGAGCCGGTGATGTTGGTCCGCTCGCCGACGTTGACGAACAGCGAGTCCTCGTCGACGACCAGCGGCTCCAGACCCGACAGGCGCAGTGCCGGGCGCACCTGCGCCGGCGTCCGCGGGGCCCGGCCCTCGGCGGTCGCGGCGATCGCGGCGATGTGCGCCGGCGTCGTCCCGCAGCAGCCGCCGACCAGGTTGACGAACCCGGCGTCGGCGAACTCGGCGAGGACGGCGGCGGTCTCCTCCGGGCACTCGTCGTACTCCCCGAAGGCGTTGGGCAGGCCGGCGTTCGGATAGCAGGACACGAAGGTGTCGGCCACCCGCGACAGCTCGGCGAGGTAGGGCCGCATCTCCGCGGCACCCAGCGCGCAGTTCAGCCCGACCAGCAGCGGGCGCACGTGCCGGATCGAGTTCCAGAACGCCTCGGTGACCTGGCCGGACAGCGTCCGCCCGGAGGCGTCGGTGATCGTGCCCGAGACCATCACCGGCCAGCGCCGCCCGCGCTGCTCGAACAGCGTCTCCAGCGCGAAGATCGCCGCCTTGGCGTTGAGCGTGTCGAAGATGGTCTCGATCAGCAGGACGTCGACCCCGCCGTCGACCAGGCCGTTCGCCTGCTCCAGGTAGGCCTCGACCAGCTCGTCGAAGCCGACGTTGCGGGCGCCGGGGTCGTTGACGTCCGGGGAGATCGACGCCGTCCGGCTGGTCGGGCCGAGCGCGCCCACGACGTAGCGTGGCCGGTCCGGCGTCCGCTCGGTCATCGCGTCGCACTCGGCGCGCGCCAGCCGCGCCGAGGCCACGTTGATCTCGTAGGCGAGGTCGGACATGCCGTAGTCGCGCAGCGAGATCGACGTGGCGTTGAAGGTGTTGGTCTCGATCAGGTCCGCGCCGGCCTCGAGGTACTCGCGGTGGATGCCGGCGATGATCGCCGGCGCGGTGATGCTGAGCAGGTCGTTGTTGCCCTGGACGTCGGTGGGCCAGTCGGCGAAGCGCTCGCCGCGGTAGCCGGCCTCGTCGGGCCGGTCGCGCTGGATCGCCGTCCCCATGGCCCCGTCGAGCACCAGGATCCGCTGCCCCAGCATGGCCGTCAGCTCCGCGGTCGCATCCGGGCGGAGGGCGGGCGACACGCTGCGGGGCTGCACCGAGCCAGGGTACCGGCCCGCGGAGGTGCCGGGTCGCCCGCGCGGGGGACGCGGGTCACGTCCTCCCGGCGCGACACCGCGGCCGCGGCGCGCGACCGACGTAGGCTCGCAGGGGTGATCGACCCGAAGTCCGCCCCTGAGGACCTGCCCCGGCTCGACGACCCGGTGGTGGTCGTCGCCTTCGAGGGCTGGAACGACGCCGGGGACGCCGCCACCGGGGCGCTGGAGCACCTGGAGCTCATCTGGGACGCCACCCCGCTGGCCGCGCTAGACCCCGAGGACTACTACGACTTCCAGGTCAACCGGCCCACCGTGTCGCTGATCGGCGGGGTCAGCCGCCGGATCGAGTGGCCCACCACGCGGATCTCCGTGGCCCGGCCGCCGGAGTCCGGGCGCGACGTCGTGCTCATCCGCGGGATCGAGCCCAACATGCGCTGGCGCGGCTTCTGCGCGGAGCTCATCGAGCTGTGCCAGGAGCTCGACGCCCGCACCGTGGTGGGGCTGGGCGCTCTGCTTGCCGACACCCCGCACACCCGGCCGACCCCGGTCTCCGGCTCGGCCTACGACGCCGAGTCGGCCGAGAAGTGGGGGCTGAACACCTCGCGCTACGAGGGGCCCACCGGCATCCTGGGGGTCTTCCAGGACGCCTGCGTGCAGGCCGGGCTGCCGGCGATCAGCTTCTGGGCCGCGGTGCCGCACTACGTGTCCCAGCCGCCGTCCCCGCGGGCCACGGTCGCGCTGCTGCAGCGGGTCGAGGAGGTCCTGGAGCTCGCCGTGCCGCTGGGCGCGCTGCCGGAGCAGGCCGACGAGTGGGTCAAGACCGTCGACGAGATGGCCAACGAGGACGCCGAGGTCGTGGAGTACGTGCGCTCACTCGAAGAGCGGGCCACCGAGAGCGACCTGTCGGAGGCCAACGGCGACCAGATCGCCCGCGAGTTCGAGCGCTACCTCCGCCGCCGGGGGTCCTCCCCCAACTGAGAAAGGAACCTCCTGCCCCCCATCACTTGCAAGCTCGCGGCGGGCCCCTGCAGCGAGTCAGCGTTTGTGGGGGATAACGGTCGCAGCGGCGGCATTGCCGGCGTCCTCGGCGCATTGCCGGTGCTACCGGGCCGGCAATGGGCCGGAAGCACCGGCTATGGGCTGTCGGACCGACGCGATCAGAGCAGCGGGCGCATGCGGGCGGTGGCGTCGGCGTCGAACAGCCGGTCGTGGGTGGACAGCGCGAACCGGTCGGTCATCCCGGACACGTAGTCCACGACCTGAGTGACCCGGTCGGCCGAGGTGTCGCGGTAGGTCGCCGGGATGAGCCCGGGATGGGCCAGGTGGTGGTCGACCAGCCGGCGGGTGACGTCGATGGCCAGCTGCTTCTGCCCGGTGGCGGTCTCCGAGGCGTACACCCGCGCGAACATGAAGGCCCGCAGCTCGTGCATGGCCTCCAACGGCTCAGTCGCCATGACCACCGCTCCCCCGTCGGCCAGGGAGCCCTCGACCACGGCATCGATCATCGCGCCCACCATCCGGCGGCCCGGGTCGCCGAAGATGGTGCGCGCCCGAGCCGGGAGGTCGCCGACCTGCAGCACCCCGGCGCGGACGGCGTCCAGCGCGTCGTGGGACAGGTAGCCGATCCGGTCGGCGTAGCGCACGCACTCCGCCTCGCGGGTGGTCGGCGGCGGGGTGATCTTCCAGCTGTGCGCGCGGATGCCGTCGCGGACCTCCCAGGTGAGGTTGAGCCGCTCGAGCACCTCGACGATCCGGACCCCCTGGGCGGCGTGGTGCCAGCCGCCGGGGACGTAGGGCCCCAGGGCGTCCTCGCCGATGTGGCCGAACGGCGAGTGCCCCAGGTCGTGGCCGAGCGCGATCGCCTCGGCCAGCGTCTCGTTGAGGCCCAGCGCGCGGGCCAGCGAGCGGGCCACCTGGGTGACCTGCAGCGTGTGGGTGAGCCGGGTGACGAAGTGGTCGCCGTCGGGGTTGAGGAAGACCTGCGTCTTGTGCTTGAGCCGGCGGAAGGCCTTGGCGTGCAGGATCCGGTCGCGGTCCCGCTCGAAGGCGGTGCGCAGCCGGTCCTCCGGCTCGGGGACGGCGCGGCCGCGGGTCGCCGTCGAGCGGGTGGCCGCGGGGGCGAGGGCCTCCTCGGCGCGCTCCCGGGCCGCCCGGTCGACCAGGCGGAAGGACCCGCCGCTCATCAGCGCCCCTGCAGCGCCGGAGCTCCGGCGGACGGGTCCAGCGTGACACCCAGCAGGGCGTCGACCGCGTCGCAGACGATCGTCGGGGCGCCCTCCTCCAGGACGGGATGGTCGCCGGCGGCGAGGGTGCGGGCCGCCCACTCGTCGACCAGCGCGATCGCGCCGGGGCTGTCGAGGTCGTCGGCCAGCCGCTCGCGTAGCCCCTGCAGCACTGGGGCGGCCGGGGTCCCGGCGGGCAGGGCGACGGCGTGGCGCCAGGTCGCTAGGCGTTCGCGGGCGGTGTCGAGGAGGTCCGCCGTCCAGGCGCGGTCGGTGCGGTAGTGCCCCGACAGCAGCGCCAGGCGAATGGCCATCGGGTCCACGCCCCCGCCGCGCAGCTTGGAGACGAACACCAGGTTGCCCCGGCTCTTGCTCATCTTCGCCCCGTCCAGGCCAATCATCGCCGCGTGCACGTAGGCCCGGGCGAAGGGCTTGGTGGCGGTCAGCGCCTCGGCGTGGACGGCGGAGAACTCGTGGTGCGGGAAGACCAGGTCGCTGCCGCCGCCCTGGACGTCGAAGCCCATGCCGATGGTCTCCAGCGCGATCGTGGCGCACTCGACGTGCCACCCGGGGCGCCCGGCGATGCCCCGCGGGCCGGGCCAGGACGGCTCCCCCGGGCGCTGCCCGCGCCACAGCAGCGGGTCCAGCCGGTTGCGCTTGCCGGCGCGGTCGGGGTCACCGCCGCGCTCGGCCGACAGGCGCAGCATGGTGGCCTCGTCGTAGCCGGACTCCCCGCCGAAGCCGGGGGCCTGTGCGACGTCGTGGTAGACGTCACCGGTGCCGTCGTCCAGGACGTAGGCCAGCCCCTCGTCGAGCAGCGTCTCCACGTGGGCGACAATCCGCGGCACCGACTCCACCGCGCCGACGTAGTCGTCGGGGGGCAGCACCCGAAGCGCGGTCATGTCCTCCCGGAACAGCGCCGTCTCGCGCATCCCGAGCACCACCCAGTCCTCGCCGTCCCGCTCGGCCCGCCCGAGCAGCGGGTCGTCGATGTCGGTGACGTTCTGCACGTAGTGCACGGCGTGGCCGGCGTCCCGCCACACCCGGTTGACCAGGTCGAAGGCCAGGTAGGTGGCGGCGTGGCCGAGATGGGTGGCGTCGTAGGGGGTGATGCCGCAGACGTACATCCGCGCCGTGGTCGCCGGGGAGGTGGCAACCACCTCGCCGCGCGCGGTGTCGTGCAGCTTGAGGACCGGACCGGGGCCCGGGAGGTTCGGGAGCAGTGGGGCGGGCCAGGCGAGCACGTACCGAGCCTAGAGGCGGGTACCCACGGGCCCGGTCGGCCCTCATCCTGTCGGTGGGCCGCGGCGCCGTCCGCGGGAGGAGGGACGCATGGAGCTCGACGAGTACCTGCCGGTCCTGCAGAAGACGAACGCGCGCTTCGCCGACGCCGAGGCGGTGCTCGCCCGGGGCTGGCAGGCGCCGGTGCCCGGCTGCCCCGGGTGGACGCTGGCCGACCTGGTCTGGCACCTGGCCGAGGTGCAGCACTTCTGGGCCTGGGTGGTGCGCACCCGGGCGAGCGACCCCGGCGCGTACGTCCAGCCGGCCCGGCATCCGGACGAGGAGCTGCTCGGCTTCGGCCTCGCGCAGTCGGCGGAGCTGGAGACGGTGCTGGACGGCGCCGACCCCGCCGGGCGGGTGTGGACCTGGGCCCCCCGGCAGGACGTCGGCTTCGTGCTGCGCCGGCAGACGATGGAGGCGGTCGTGCACACCGCCGACGTGGAGCAGGTGATCGGCGACGTCCGCCCCGTCCCGGCCGACGTCGGCCGGGACGGGCTGGACGAGTGGCTGGAGGTGATGGTCCCCGGCGCGCTGCCGCAGGGCCCGCCCGACGGCGCGCACCCGGTCGTCCTGCACGCGGTGGACGCCGGGGTGGAGCGGGTGCTGTTCCCCGGCTCGCGGCCGGTACCGATCGCCCGGCTGACCGGCACCGCCGGTGACCTGCTGCTGGCCGTCTGGCGGCGGGTGCCACTTGGAGGTGCTCACCGTGGACGGCGACGGGCTACAGGCCGCCGCGATGATCGACCTGGTCCGCCTAGAGTAGCTCACCATGATCATCGGCAGGTGGTCGTCGCCTCCGGCGTGTCGGGCCGCCACCCGCCGATGGTCACCGCGGTGCCCCCGCCGGCTCAGGGCCAGGTCGAGCAGCAGGATCGCCAGGCGGGAACGGTGAGGCACAGGCGGCAACCTAGTCCGGGACGGCGCCCCGCGAGCACGGTGAGCCGCCCGCGAGGCGGTCGTGCTGCGGCGCGGGGGCCGGGGGCTCCCCGGCGCAGTCGACGAAGCGGCTCAGCGCAG
Source organism: Actinomycetota bacterium (assembly GCA_030773455.1). Taxonomy (GTDB): domain Bacteria; phylum Actinomycetota; class Actinomycetes; order Mycobacteriales; family Geodermatophilaceae; genus Geodermatophilus. The sequence continues at coordinate 7,491 of JALYNA010000335.1, read as the reverse complement.
CAGGGGGACGGCCGTTGGCCGCGGTGTTGGCCGGTAGGCCGACAGATCACTCAGAACGGCGGCCAGGGCAGCGCGGGCCAGTCGCCGCTGGGCTGCGGGTGCCGCCCAGTGCGCAGCAGCTCGGCGACCCGCTGCTGCGTGCGCCGCACCTCCCGCCGGGTCAGGTGCTCGTGCAGCTGCTCGCCGAGGTCGCCGAGCAGGTCGCCGGTGAGCTTCTCCAGCACGTCGCGCGCCTCGGCGGGCAACGGCTGGCCGGCCCAGCGCCACAGCAGGGTGCGCAGCTTGGGGTCGACGGAGAAGCAGATGCCGTGGTCGACGCCGTACACGTGCCCGTCGGAGGTCGGGATGATGTGCCCGCCCTTGCGGTCGGCGTTGTTGACCACGGCGTCGAAGACCGCCATGCGGCGCAGCCCGGGGTGCTCGGAGCGGACGAAGGCGGCCAGGTCGACGCCGGGGTCGCCGTCCACCCACAGCTGCACCATGCCCGGGCCGAACGGGCCGTCGCGCAGCACGGTCGGCGGCACCACCCGCCACCCCGTCGCCTCCGACACCAGCGCTGCTGCGACCTCGCGCCCGGCCAGGGTGCCGTCGGGGAAATCCCACAGCGGCCGCTCACCGGCGACCGGCTTGTAGACGCACTCGGCCTCGAGCTCGTCGGTGCGGACGTAGCCGACCAGGGTGACGTTGCTGGCGTCGAGCATCCGGCCCTCGAGGTCGATCTCCCCCTCGAGCAGCAGGGTGCGCGCCTCGGCGTCGTCGGCCGGGGCGCGCAGGTCCGCGGCGGGGTCGGCGGGGCGCTCGGTCATCGGGGCAGTCTCGTCAACCCGGCCACCCGGCTCAGCGGCGGTAGCCGTTCTGCCGCGGGCACACGTGCCCCGCGGGGTCCAGCGGCAGGGAGCACAGCGGGCAGGCCGGGCGGCCGGCGGCCACGACCCGGCGGGCGCGGACGACGAAGGCGCGGGCGGCGGCGGGGGTGATGGTGACCCGCAGCGCGTCGGGGCCCTCCTCGCTGTCGGAGAGGATGACGTCCTCCTCGACCGGCTCGTCGGTGGCCGCCACCGCCTCGACCACGACGGCCTGCGCCTCGCCGTCCCACGCCAGGCCCATCGCCGCGACCCGGAACTCCTCGTCAACCGGGGCGGTGAGCGGCTCCAGATCATCGACCCCGCCGGCGTCCGGGGGGACGACGGTGCCCGGGCGGGTGGCGACCTCGTCGAGCAGCTCGTCCATCCGGTCGGCGAGCACCTGCACCTGCGCCTTCTCCAGCGCCACGCTGACCACGCGCCCGGAGGAGTCGGCGGCCTGCAGGTAGAAGATGCGGTCGCCGGGCTGGCCCACCGTGCCGGCGACGAACCGGGACGGGCGGTCGAAGAGGTGGAGCTGGCGCGGCACGGGCCCAGGTTACGCGGGCGGGCTGGCGGGCGAGCCGAGAGGCGAGGTCAGACGGCCGCGCCCGCGCCGCCCCCGACGACGGCGTCCGAGTCGCCCTTCCGCCGGCGCCGGCCCTTCTTCTTCGGCGGGACGAGCGCGGCGACGTCCCCACCGGTGTCGTTCATGCGCACCACGAACGGGCGGGTGTCGGTGTAGGTGACCGCCGAGATCGATGCGGGGTCGACGACGATCCGCTGGAACTGGTCCAGGTGCAGGCCCAGGGCGTCGGCGAGCACGGCCTTGATCACGTCGCCGTGGCTGCACGCCAACCAGACCGCGTCCGGGCCCAGGCGGGCGTTCCACTCCCGGACCGCGGCGACCGCGCGGGCCTGGGTCTGCGCCAGCCCCTCCCCCTCGGGGCCGGGGAAGACCGCGGCCGAGGGGTGCTGCTGCACGACCTTCCACAGCGGGTCCTTGACCAGCTCCTTGATCGGACGGCCGGTCCAGTCGCCGTAGCGGGCCTCACCCAGCCGGTCGTCGGTCTGCAGCTCCAGCGGGCGCCCCTCGACGACGGCGCCGGCGGTCTGCCGGCAGCGCTCCAGGGGACTGCTGACGACGGCGGCCAGGGGCACCGGCGCCAGCCGCCCGGCCACCGCCTGCACCTGCGCGGCGCCGGTCTCGTCGAGCTGCACGCAGGGGGTCCAGCCGGCCAGGACGCCGCCGGCGTTGGCCGTCGTCCGGCCGTGCCGCAGGAGGAGAACGGTGGTCACGACGTCCGAGCCTAGGTCGACGCTGCGGACCTTCGCCCGGCTTGGCATGCGCAAACGGGGTCCCGTCTGGGCGTTGAGGGGGCGGTTTCGTCTCGTCAGACGTCGTTCTCACCGCAGGAGATGCGCGTCGATGACGACGGTCCGGTCGCACCGACCGTTCGAGGCACAGCAAGGCTCCCCCGGACGTGTGCCCGGGGAAGCCTTGACCGGTGCTGTCTCTCTTCCTCTCTTCGCAGTGAGCCGGATTGGCGTCGGCTAGACGACGTCGGCCTCAAACAGCGTCAGCGTCTGAGCCGCCGGGTCGCCGGCGGGTGTGATGTCGAGCAGCGTCACCTCGCCGGTGGCCCCGTAGAAGTCATCCGTACCACCGGTCACCGCGATGTCGAACTGAAGTGGCTCGGTCTCGGTCTGGGTGCTGAAGTCGACGTGGACGACGCCGTGCAGCTGGGATCCGTTGCTGAAGACGAAGGCGATGTCACAGAGGAACGTCGCCGGGACGACCCCTGCAGTGCACTCGATGTGAGCGCGGCCGACCTCTTCACCCCGTGTCGTACCGTCCGCTGTGGCGTACAGCGCTTCGCTGATGGAGAGCCGCGTGCCGACCGGAGGAGCGAACATCTCCTCCTCCGCCCCCGGTGGCGGAGCGTCCTCGGTGAACGTCTGCCCGTCGGGCAGGACAACAGCGAAATGGTCCTCGACGGCTATCCAGCGGTCTGTCGCTTCATCACCGGTGGCGAGTGCACTGCTGGCACCGAGCGGGCCGCCGACCAGCAGAAACCACAGCGATACGGCGCATCAGATCTCCCTGGGTTGGCGTCCATGCCCCCGCGGTCCGGCAGCGAACCACGCGTGGACACAGGCTTCACCAACCAGCCATGGCACCGCGACCACTCGCTCCGCGCGGACAACCTCTGCTGGACACCGTCACGGCGCGTGCGCACAGCCAGCGCGGTGCACCCTACGAGCCGTCCCAGGGCCACCCGTGCCGAACGCGCGTCCGCACCGTGCGGTCGGACGCCGCACGATCGGGTCACCTGATCCCAGACGCCCAGCCCCCGGATGGGGTGGCCGGCCGTCGCGTCACTGCGGGGCGAGGACCCCGGCGCCGACGAGACCGAGCACGAGCAGACCCAGCGCCACCCGGTAGACGACGAACGGCGTGAAGCTGCCGCGGTCCAGGTAGCGCAGCAGCCAGGCGATCACGACCAGCCCGACGCCGAAGGCCAGCACCGTGGCGAGAATCGTCGGCCCCCACGCGACTGACTGCCCCGCGACCCCGCCCGTGAGCGCCTCGTACACCTGGAAGAAGCCCGAGGCCAGGACGGCGGGGACGGCGAGCAGGAAGGAGTACCGCGCCGCCGCGCCCCGCGAGTATCCCAGGAACAGTCCCAGGGTGATCGTGCCGCCGGAGCGCGAGACGCCCGGCACCAGCGCCATGGCCTGGGCGAACCCGAAGGCGATGCCGTGCCCGACGGTCAGCTGGTCCAGCTCCCGCTTCCTGCGCCCCACCCGGTCGGCCCAGTACAGGATCAGCGAGAAGGCGACCAGGGCGATGGCGACGATCCGCAGGTCGCGGAAGGTCGTCTCGATGCGGTCCTGGAACAGCAGGCCCAGGATCCCGATCGGCAGCGTGCCGACGATGATTAGCCAGCCCATCCGGGCGTCGGGGTCGCTGCGCATCGCACGGTTCCCCAGCGAGCGCACCCAGGCGCTGACGATCCGCCCGATGTCGGACCGGAAGTAGAGCAGCACCGCGGCCTCGGTGCCGATCTGGGTGATGGCGGTGAACGCCGCGCCCGGGTCACCCCAGCCGAAGGCCTCCCCCACGACCCGCAGGTGCGCGCTGGAGGAGATGGGCAGGAACTCCGTCAGGCCCTGGACCAGCCCCAGGACGACGGCCTCGATCCAGCTCATCACCCCCGGTACCCCCGTCGGGCGGCGGTCGGGCGGGCGGCGGGGGTGGTTCGCGGGAGCACGGGAGGCCACCCTAGGGCGCGGCCCACCGGGTCCCCGCACGGCACGCAGGCACGGCTGCGGTCCGCCACTGCCGCCCCGGCCCGCCGGTAGGTTGGCCTCCCGTGGAACAACGCGCGCTGGGACGCAGCGGCCTGGTCGTCTCGCGGCTGGCACTGGGCACCATGACCTGGGGCCGAGACACCGACGAGGACGAAGCCGCGATGCAGCTGGCGGCGTTCGTCGACGCCGGCGGCACGCTGGTCGACACCGCCGACGTCTACTGCGACGGGGACAGCGAGCGCACCCTCGGCCGGCTGCTGTCCGACGTCGTCCCCCGCTCCGACGTGCTGGTCGCCACCAAGGCCGTCGGGCGCACCGCGCGGGGGCCGATGGGCCGCGGCGCCTCCCGTGGGCACCTGCTGGCCGCCCTGGACGCCTCGCTGGAACGGCTGGGCCTGGACCACGTCGACCTGTGGCAGCTGCACTCCTGGGACGACACGACCCCGCTCGAGGAGACCCTGGCCGCCTGCGACGCCGCCGTCTCCTCGGGCCGGGTGCGCTACGTCGGCATCAGCAACTTCACCGGCTGGCAGACCGCACAGGCGGTCACCTGGCAGCGCGCCTGGCCCGGCCGGGCGCCGGTCGTCAGCACCCAGGTCGAGTACTCGCTGCTGCAGCGCGGCGTCGAGCGCGAGGTCGTGCCCGCCGCGGAGGCGCTGGGCCTGGGCGTGCTGGCCTGGTCGCCGCTGGGCCGCGGGCTGCTGACCGGCAAGTACCGGCAGGGCCCGCCGGCGAAGTCCCGCGGCGCCTCCCCGCAGTGGCGCGGCTTCATCGACGGGCTGCGCTCGGCCACGGCGGACCGCATCGTCGAGGCGGTGGTCACCGCCGCCGACGGGCTGGGCACCACGCCGCTGGCCGTGGCGCTGGCCTGGGTGCGCGACCGGCCCGGCGTCACCGCCCCGGTGGTCGGGGCGCGCACCGCGCAGCAGCTGCAGTCCTCGCTGGACGCCGAGGCGGTGCGGCTGCCGGCGGCGATCCGCACCGCTCTCGAGGACGTCTCGGCCCCCTACTTCGGCTACCCCGAGCGGCGGGCCGAGACGTGAACGCCGATCCGGTCTTCGCCGCCTTCTGCGCCGCGGGCCTGTGGCCGGGTCTGGGCAAGCGGGCGGCTGCCGAGCTGCCGGCCGCCGGCATCACCTCCCCCGACGACGTCACCGCCGACCGGCTGCTGAAACTGCCCCGGGTGGGCCGGCAGCGGGCCGAGCGCCTCTTCTCCAGCTTCCTGGCCGCCGCGCCCACCTACGAGGTCGTGGGCCTGCTGGTCGGCGCGGGACTGGAGGCGCGGCTGGCCGCCTCCGCCGCCGACGCCCTCGGCAATGACGCCGCCCGCCGGCTGCGCGACGACCCGTGGGCGCTGCTCGGCCTGCCCGGGGTCACCCTCGGCGACGCCGACCGGCTGGCGATCGCCGTCCTGCCCGGCGCCGACCGGCAGGACAGCCGGCGCGGCCGGGCCATCGTGGCCCACACCCTGCGGACGGCGACCCGGGACGGACACACCGTGCTGCCCGCCGACCTGGTCGTGGCCGCGCTGCGCGCCGAGCAGATCGCCGACCCGGCGGCGGCGATCGTCGCGGCGGTGGACTCCGGCGAGGTGCTCGAGCACGAGCCGCCGGAGCCGGAGATCGACGAGGACGACTCCGACGAGCTGCCCGAGCCGGACCCGGCGCTGCGGACGCTGTCGCTGGCCCGCTACGGGAGGGCCGAGGAGGCCGTGGCGGAGAACGTCGCCCGGCTGGCGGCCACCGCCGAGCGGATCGCCGACCCCGCCGCCGTCCGCTCGGTGGCCAAGGGCCTGGACGGCGCCCAGAAGCAGGCCGTGGCGCAGGTGCTGGGCGCCGGCGTCTCGCTGCTGACCGGCGGGCCGGGCACCGGCAAGAGCCGCACGGTCGCCGCCGTCGTCAAGCTGCTGCAGGCCAAGGGCACCGAGGTCGCGCTGGCCGCCCCCACCGGCCGGGCGGCCAAGCGGCTGGAGGAGCTGACCGACCACCCGGCGGTCACCGTGCACCGGTTGCTCGGCGCGCAGGGCACCTCCGGCGGGTTCGCCCGCAACGAGGAGTGGCCGCTGGACGCCGACGTCGTCGTGGTCGACGAGGCCTCCATGCTCGATATCGAGCTGACCGCGGCGCTGCTGGAAGCCTGCCCGGACGGCACCCACCTGCTGCTGGTGGGCGACCCGGCGCAGCTGCCCTCGATCGGCCCGGGCCACGTGCTCGGCGACCTCATCGACGCGGGTGTCGTGCCGGTGACCGAGCTGACCACCCTCTACCGGCAGGCGGAGGGCGGGGCGATCGCCCGGCTGGCCAACGCCGTCCGTGCCGGGGAGCTGCCGCCGGTGGACTCCCCCGACCGCGAGGTCGTCGTCGTCCCGGCCGCCGGCAGCGCGGAGGCGTCGCGGCGGGTGGTGCAGCTGGTCACCGACTCGATCCCGCGGGCGCTGGGCATCGACCCGGCGACGGTGCAGGTGGTGACCCCAGTGCACCGCGGCCCGGCCGGGACGATCGAGCTGAACAAGGCGCTCAAGGCGCAGCTGAACCCGGGCAACGGCACGGTGTGGGGCTTCGACGTCGGGGACCGGGTGGTGGCCACCGCCAACCACCTGGACCTGGAGCCGACCGGGTTCGCCAACGGCGAGGTCGGCGTGGTCACCGGCACCGGCGACGGCACCCTCGACGTCGCCTTCGCCTCCGGGCCGGTGACGGTCAGCGGGTCGGCGATGAGCGACCTGCGGCACGGCTGGGCGATCACGGTCCACCGCGCGCAGGGCTCGGAGTGGCTCGGCGTGGTCGTCGTCCTGCCGCCGGAGGCCGGCGGGATGCTGTCGCGGCCGCTGGTCTACACCGCGCTGACCCGCGCGCAGCGGCACCTGTCGATCGTGCACGCCTCGGGCGCGGCGCTGGCCCGCGCGGTGCGCGAGGTCGACGTCCGGCCGCGGCGCACCCGGCTGGCGCAGCTGTTGGCCGAGAATGCCGAGTAAGGACCTCCCTGCCCCCCACCGCTCGTAGAAGGACCCCGTCCTCCCCACCCTTCGCAGGGCGGGCCCCGGGACGGGGCCGGCGGGCCCCTGCAGGGAGGCCGTCTAGGGCGTGTCTCACCGATCTTGACCGGCGGGTTTGGTAGGCCTGGCCTGTGCTCGATCGTCACGACCTGACTGATGCGGAGTGGGCTCGGCTGGAGCCGCTCGTGCCGGACCGGACGCCGCGCCGCGGCGGCCGTTGGAACGATCACCGGCAGGTGATCAACGGGATCCTGTGGCGGACCCGGACTGGGTCGCCATGGCGGGACGTTCCGCCCTGCTACGGGGACTTCAGAACCCTGCATGGGCGGCATCGCCGCT
>JALYNA010000334.1 GCA_030773455.1 Actinomycetota bacterium | reverse complement strand
GCCGGGCGGCGGCGCCGGCGCGCCGGTGCCGCCGCCCGATCACCGCACGGGGCGAGCGCGAGGGCCTACGGTCGCCGGTGTTGGGGGGTCCACATGTCCGCTGCCGTCCGGCTCCTGGGGCCGACCTCACGTGGTCTGTGACGGACACCCCGCGCCCGCCCCGCGCGGCAACAAGGCGTGGGCCCTGCTGGCCTACCTGGTGCTGATCGAGCATCCACCGACGCGCCAGCAACTCGTCTCGCTGTTGTTCCCGGAGGCCGTCGACCCGCTGCGCGCCCTGCGCTGGAACCTGATCGAACTGCGGCGCACGCTCCGCGGCGTCGCGTCCCTCGACGGCGACCCCCTGGTCCTGACCCCGGTACCGGGCTGTGACGTCGACGTCCGCCTCCTCACAGAGGGCAGCCCCGCGCAGGCCCTCGCGCTCGAGGGCTTCGGGCAGGACTGCTCAAGGGGCTGGCCGTACCCGATGCCCCGGCGTTCGAGGCCTGGCTGGAGGTGGAGAGGTGCAGGGTCGCCTCCTGCAGCGAGACGGTCGTCGTCGAGCGGACACTGGACCTGCTCGCCGCCGGGTCCGCCCGTGCCGCGGGCCGCCTGGCGGCCCGGGCGTGGCCATGGATCCCCTCAACGCCGACCACCACGCTGTCCTGGTCCGCAGCCTCACAGCGGTTGGTGACCACCTCAGCGCCCACAGACAGGCCCTGCGGTGCGCTGACCTCTTCCGTCGGGAACTCGGGTGCGCGCCCCCGGCCGAGGTGCTGGCCGCGGCGCGACCGATGGTGGGCCGTCTCCACCTGCTGCGCGGCGAGCACGCCCACGCCCTGGCGCCGCTCGACGAGGCGCTCGTCCTCGTCGGCGAACAGGGATGGACGGCATTCCAGCCGTGGCCCGAGGCATTCCGTGCCGAGGTGGCCATCGCGTCGGGGGACCCGGCCACCGCCCGGGAACTGCTGGACCACGCGTGGGTCCTGGCCACGAAGAGCGATGACCACTGCTGGATGGCGACCGTCGCGCACGGCCACCCCACGCTGGCGCTCGCCGCCGGGCAGCCGTCCCTGGCCCGGACCTGGGTCGACCGCGGCCTCGCCCCCTCGCCGTGGTACCTGTGGCCACACGCACGTCTCCTCGACCTGGCGTGCTCGGTGGCAGTGCACGCCGGCGGTGCGGCGACGGCCCAGCCGATGATGGACCGGCTGACCGAGCTCGCCGGTCGCGCCAGCATGCGTGACCTGCTCGTCCGTGCGTACCTGCACCGGGCGCGGACCGGATCCCGCCAGGCACTCGCCGCCGCCCGCGCCCTGGCCGCGGAGGTCGACGATCCAGCTCTGCGCACCCGCATCCACGCGGAGTCGGGGGTCACGGCGTGACCACCGCCTCCCGCTCGACCCACCACCTGGAGGAACCAGCGTGACCATGCCTGCGGAGGAGCCTGGCATGCCGACCGGGCGACACCCCCATCCCACCCGACCGGACGACGGGGCCGCAGGGTTCCTGGTCGTCCCCGACCCGACCGCTGAGGCGCTGCGCCTCTACGCCGCCGACCTCGCCGAGTTCGGGTTCGTCCTGAACGCCTCTCGCCTGTGGGCCCACCAGCCGACCAGTCACACACGACTGTTCGAGCTGCTGGAGCAGGCCGCCGGGTCGGCTGGGCTGACGGCCCAGCAGCGAGCGGTCCTCGTCGCGGCGTGCGCGTCCGCCCTCGGCGACGCGTACTGCTCGTTCGCCTGGGGCTCGAAGCTGGCGGCCGAAGCCGGACCGGACGTCGCCGCCGCCGTCCTCCAGGGCGGCGAGGCCGGCCTGGACCCGACCGAGGCCGCGCTGGCGCGGTGGGCCCGGCACGTGGCCGCGATGCCCAACGCCACCACGGCCGACGACGTCCGGCGCTGCGGGACGTCGGGTACGACGACGCCCAGATCCTGGCCGTCACGTCGTTCGTCGCCCTCCGCATCACCTTCGCCTCCGTGAACGACGCGCTCGGCGCCCGGCCCGATCACGAACTCGCCGCCGCTGCCCCCCAGCCGTCCGCGCCGCGGTGACCTACGGGCGCCCGGCCGGCGGATCCCCTCAGTAAGTCTGCTGACGCGTCATCCCGCCGAGCAGTCTTGCCGGGTGGGGCGTGCCGCGATGGCAGGCAGCAGCGCCTCGCCGAGCTCGTCGTGGAGCCGACGCAGCTCGGCCGATGGTCAATGCCGCCTGAGCGATCGACGAGGTGGAGCGGAGGCACGAGGGCCTGCCGGAGACACATCGACGGTCGGACCGGCATCACGTGGACGCCGGCTTCCTCGCCTCGAACGGCTCGCGATCGGCCAGGCGAGGCAACCGCCGAGGTGCATGAGCACCGCCTCCTCGGACCGACGTTCCCGCTCCCTTGCTGGTCCAGCGCTCCCCCGGCTGCGACAGCCTCGGCTTCCCGACCCCACGGCGCCTCATCAGGTGTTCACCGCGGATGTCGTCGGGGAGCGATGCGGATGCAGGCGTGCGTATGTACCGTGTCGCCCTCAGACACCGACATGGCCCCCACGGCTCACCAGCCGTGGGGTCCGATCGCGTGTGGGTACGTCCGCACAGCTCGTAGGCGGCGTGACTGTCCATCGGGAGGGGCGCCCTGAGGTAGACCTGTGACCGCCTCCCAGGCCGGGATCGGACGGCCGTAGGTCGAACGGACCACCGAGGTGTATACGGTGTTCCCGAGGAGAAATCCGGCTCGACGGCCAGCAGGATCGAGGGCGACCCGGGATCACCGGGTAGGAGAAGACCATGGACGCCATTTCGTTCGGCAAGGCGGGTCTGCAGGGCTGGCGAGCGAAAGTCGCCGACGCTGTGGCCCAGCCTGTCGCCCGGCACTCACCCCTGGCGGACGACCACGTGCGGGCGGCAGTAGGTGCCCTGTTCTTCGCCCTCTCGGTCGTCTACGTGATCGGCACCATCAGGCGCCTGACCGCGAGAACCTGAGTCCGGTCCTGGATCATGAGATGACGTGTCTGCGGGCCTGGCGCGGCCGGACGGCCCGCCGTGCTGCATGAGCTGATCCGGGCCCACTCGACCGCCGCCCTCGACAGCAACGGCGAGCGCCTGCTGATGCGCACCGATGCAACAGGTGTGGACCAGCTCGCCGAGTGGCACGCCGGGGTGCATCGCCACCTCACGGCCGTGGGGGACCGGGTGATCACGGCGCGCTACCGGCCCGGGCATCGGCAGGCGGTCGTCGAGGCCGATACCGACGGCGACGAGCGCAGCCGACTGTGGCTGCTGGACCTCGACGCTCCGGTCGGTCGCGACCGGTCGACCCCCCGCGCCCTCACCGCCCACTCCGGCGCCGTCGACCGCTTGGCCGGGGTCAGCCCGGACGGCGGCATGGTGGCGGTGCTGTCCAACCGCCGGGACCCCGTCGCCTTCGACGTCTGGCTGCTCGACCTCGACACCGGCGAGCAGCGGCTCCTGTACGACAGCGGTGGCTGGTGCCAGCCGGCCTCCGGCTTCTCCGCGGACGGCCACTGGTTGTCGATCCTGCGCCCCGGACCGCGGCCGATGGACACCGACCTGGTGCTCCTCGACGTCGCGACCGGCGAGCAGTGCGTGGTGCTCCCCCACGCCGATGAGGCAGCCGTGGTCGGCGCTCCGGCCTGGGTGGACGCGACGACCCTGGTCGTGAGCAGCAACGTGGGAAGGGACCACCACGCCCTCATCCGCGTCGACCTCGCCACCGACGAGGCTGCCGTCGTGGTCGCCCGGGACTGGGACGTGGCCGGCTGGACCAGCCCGGACGGCACGACACTGCTGGCGGTGAGCAACGTCGACGGGGCGAGTGTCGGTGAACTGCTCGACGCCCGCACCCTGGCCCCTCTGGGCCAGCTCCGGCTCCCCGATCCCGATGCAGTCGTGGCCTGGAGTCACCTGCTGCCCGACCCACTGGTCGGTGACGACGGCGGGGTCATCGTGACCTGCAGCTCGCCGGTGATGCCACCGGATGTCTGGCGGCTGGACCCCGGCGCGCCGCCGTACCGGCTCACCGAGGCTCGACTCGACGTCGAGCCGAGGCGGCTGCGGCGCCCCGAGCGCCACGCGGTGACCAGTGTCGACGCCGTGACCGTGCCGTTGCTGCTCTACCGGCCCGACACCACCGCCGGGGCGGCGGCGCCACCGGTGGTCGTCCTGCTGCACGGCGGACCCGAGGGGCAAGCGCAGCCCGTATTCTCCCCCCTCATCCAGGCGCTCGTGGCGCGTGGTTACGCAGTCGCGGTCCCCAACATCCGGGGATCCACCGGCTACGGCAAGCGCTACTACGGCCTCGACGACACCACCCGACGCCTGGACACGCTCCTCGACCTCGCCGCCGTCCACCACTGGCTGCCCGGCGCCGGGCTGGACGGGGCCCGAGCGGCGCTGTGGGGTACCTCCTACGGCGGCTACCTGGTGCTCGCCGGCTGTGCCTTCCAGCCCGAGCTGTGGGCCGCCGGCGTCGACATCGTGGGGATCAGTGACCTCGTCACCTTCCTCGAGCGAACGGCCGACTACCGGCGGGCCCACCGCGAGCGGGAGTACGGCGCCCTCGCCACCGACCGCGAGTTCCTCGCCGCCGCTTCCCCGCTGCGCCGGGCCGACGCAATCCGCGCACCCCTCTTCCTCGTCCACGGCGCCAAGGACCCCCGCGTCCCGCTGGATCAGGCCGAGCAACTGGTGACCGCCGTGCAGAGCCGCGGCGTCTCCTGCGAGCTGCTGATCTACGACGACGAAGGGCACGGGCTGGCCAAGCTCGACAACCGACTGGACGCCTATCCCCGAGCGATGGCCTTCCTCGACCGGGTCCTACGACCGGGAGGACGCGAGGAGGACAGCTGAGCCTGCGACAGGACGGAGGACCCCTCCCCTCCGATCCCTCACCAGGGAGCCACCCGGAGCGCTCACCTCCCCGAGGTCGGACGGCCCACCTTCCTGCCCGGGTCGACCGGTTGCCGGCAAGAACCGGCAGTCGCCGGGTAGAGACAGCACCATGGACCCCTCCGTGACACCTCCCGCGCCCTCCGGCCACACCCCGGAAGGGGGTGTGCTCGTCGGCGGCGACAACGCACGTCGCCGGCTCGTCGTCTTCGAGGATCCGCAGTGCCCCTGCTGCCGGCAGTTCGAGGAGGCGTCAAGAGACCTGTTGCGCCGGGAGGTGGCCGCCGGTGCTATTGCGGTCGAGTACCGGATGCGGTGCTTCCTGGGCCCGGAGTCGGTGCGCGCCGGCAACGCGCTGGCCTCGCCGCAGAGGCCGGCCGGTTCGATCAGCTGCGCCGGGAGGTGTTCGCCGCGCAGCCGCCCGAGCACAGTGGCGGTTTCACCGTCGAGGGCCTGCTCCAGCTCGGCAGGCGAGCAGACCTGGACCATCCGGAGTACGAGACTGGAGTGCGTGAGGGGCGCTACGAGGCCTGGGTCATCCAGGTCGATCGGGCCTTCCAGGAACAGGACCCGCACGGCACGCCGGCGGCCCTGCTCGATGGCGAGCCCGTCGACTCCTCCACGGTGTACGACGCTCGAGCGCTGGGGGCGCTGCTGCGCGGCTGAACGAGAGCGTCTACCCCTGCATCAGGATCGGAACTCCCGGCAGTGGCCAGCGACATCGACCTGCCAGCCGTGTGCGTATCGACCGTGTCGCCCCTCGGACACTCTGGACGAACCCCCACGATTTCGGACCGGGGTGGGTTCTCCACTGCGGCCGTCCGGGGTGAGGGCTGGACAGTGCGGGACCACGCCGAAGAGGTCGGCACGTCACCCCGCTGTCACGCTGCAGGTGACCACGAGTCACCGGTGCGTTCTCACGGGAGTGGAGTCGCGCTTGCGCTGCGACGCTCCTCGATGAGGACGT
>JALYNA010000333.1 GCA_030773455.1 Actinomycetota bacterium | reverse complement strand
CGCGGGTCTTCTCACTGGGCATGCAGGTGACCTCGACGTAGGCCAGCACCTGCGCGTGGTGCGAACCCGGCCCAGGGGCGCCGGTGACCCAGGCGGCGCCGGAGGCACGCAGCCGCTCCCACCGCCGTGACACGGTGACGGCGTTGGTGCCGACCAGTTCGGCGACCGACGTCCACGGGGCGCGGGGATCCCTCTGCAAGGCCTCGAGGAGGGCCAGGTCCTCCTCGTGCAGCACAACCGATCGTTGCATCGATGCAGCCTCTCGTGACGGATGTCTGCAAATGTTCTCGCAGGACGTTGAGATCTCCTAGCGTCGCGGTCATCCGACTGCGAGGAGGGCACGTGACCCGGTCAGAGGCACTGCGCGAGGACGCCCGCGCCATGCAGGGCGACCTGGTCGAGCTGCGCCACCTGCTGCACCGCCGTCCCGAGGTGGGCCTGCAGCTGCCCCGGACGCAGGAGACGGTCCTCGCGGCGCTCAACGGCCTGGGCCTGGAGGTGTCGACCGGCAGGTCGACGACGTCGGTGACCGCGGTGCTGCGCGGGGGGCGGCCCGGCCCGGCGGTGCTGCTGCGCGGCGACATGGACGCACTGCCGGTGCAGGAGGAGACCGGACTGGACTTCAGCAGCGAGGTCGACGGCGTGATGCACGCCTGCGGGCACGACCTGCACACCGCGATGCTGGTCGGGGCGGCGCGGTTGCTGCACGCGCACCGCGGGCGGCTGGCCGGGGACGTGGTGTTCATGTTCCAGCCCGGCGAGGAGGGCTGGGACGGCGCCGGCCACATGCTCGCCGAGGGCGTGCTGGACGCGGCCGGGTCTCGGGTGTCGTCCGCCTACGGCATGCACGTGATGTCGGCGATGAACCCCCGGGGCCAGTTCACCACCCGGCCGGGCACACTGATGGCCGCCAGCGACGAGCTCCGGGTGACCGTGCGCGGATCGGGCGGCCACGGCTCGGCGCCGCACTTGGCGAAGGACCCCATCTCGGTGGCCGCCCAGCTCGTCGGCGACCTGCAGACGATGGTGACCCGCACGTTCGACGTGTTCGACCCGGTGATCCTGACCGTGGGCGTGTTCCGGGCCGGGACCAAGCGCAACATCATCCCGGACGAGGCGACCTTCGAGGCGACCGTCCGCACGTTCTCCGCCGAGGCCCGGGACAGGATGCGGGAGGCATCGGTGCGGCTGTGCGAGTCGGTGGCCGCCGGCTACGGCCTGACGGCCGAGGCGCAGTACCTCGAGGAGTACCCGGTGACGGTCAACGCCCCCGACCACGCGGCGTTCGCGGCCGAGGTGGCGGCCGAGGTCTTCGGCGAGGACCAGTACGCACCCAAGCTGTTCCCGCAGTCGGGCTCGGAGGACTTCGCCCGGGTACTGGCGGAGGTGCCCGGCTGCTACCTGTTCCTCGGCGCCGCGGTGGGCCCGGACCACCGCACCGCCCCGAACAACCACAGCCCCCGGGCACAGTTCAGCGACGACGTGCTCGCCGACGGCGTGCTCCTGCACGCCGAACTCGCCGCGCGGGCACTGGACCGGGACGCCGCCGCCAGCTGAGCGCTCCCCGGCCGACGTCGAGCCGGTGATCGAACACGCCGGTCAGACGATGCGGACGCGCAGGCGGCGGAAGCCGCGGCCCTTGTTCTCCATCTTCGCGACCTCGACCCGGCCGACCATCGACGTGGACGCCACGTGCGTGCCGCCGTCGGCCTGCGTGTCCAGGCCGACGATGTCGACGATCCGCACCACCTCGATGTCCGGCGGCAGCAGGTTGGTGGCCGTCCGGATGATGTCGGGGATCGCGAACGCCTCCTCGCGCGGCAGCGTCGTCACCTCGATGCGGCGGTCGGCGGCGATCTCGGCGTTGACCGCCTCGGCGACCCGCTCCTTGAAGTCCGGCGGCACCTCGGCCAGGTCGAAGTCCATCCGCGCGGTCAACGGCTCCATGTTGCCGCCGGTGACCAGCGCGCCGAAGTCGCGGAAGACCACGCCGGTGAGCACGTGCAGGCCGGAGTGAGTGCGCATGAGCTGGGTGCGCCGCTCGTCGTCGAGGGCGCCGCGCACGGCGGTGCCCGGAGGCGGCAGCGGATCGCCCTCGGCCGGGACCAGGTACAGCTCGTCCCCTTTGCGAGTTCCGGCGATCCGGGTGCGGACCCCGCCCCACAGCAGCACGCCCTCGTCCGGGGGCTGCCCGCCGCCGCCCGGGTAGAAGGCGCTGCGGTCCAGCACGATGCCCTGCTCGGGGTCGACCGCGACGACCGTCGCGTCCCACTCCCGCACGCTCGCGTCGGCGAGGTCCAGGCGGTGGGTGGATCCGTGTCGGTCGCTCGCGGTGGTCATCTTCCGCATGCTGCCCGGAATGGGGGGACGGCGGCCACCGCCGGACGCCGAAAACTGTCGTACCCGCAGGTCAGGATGGGGTCGTGCTCGGAATGCAGCCCCCGCCACCGGTCGCCGCTGTGCCGATCCGGGTGCGCCCGGAGGAGCTGCTCGGCGGGGACACCGAGCTCGAGCAGGTCGCCGACATCTGGTCGGCCGACGCCCGCGCGGCCCGCGCTGCGGCCGAGCTGGCCGTGTGGGTCGCCCGGCTGGCCCGCCGCCGGCGGATCGACCGGCAGGCGAGGGAGGCGGAGTTCGGCCGCCGCGGTGCGCCGGGGCCGGACACGATCGATCGGCGGCCGCCGTGCCTGGACGATGTCTGCGAGGGCTTCGTGCCCGAGCTGGCGCTGATCCGCGGCTGCACCGAGGCCGAGGCCGCGATGCTGGCCGGCGAGTCACTCGTCCTCGTCGAGCGGCTGCCCGACGTGTGGGGCGAGCTGTACGAGGGCCGCCTCGACATCCGTCACGTCCGGGTGCTGGTCGACCTGCTCGGTGAGGTCTCACCGGCCACGGCCGCGGCGGTTCTCGACCAGGTGCTCGCGCGGGCCGGACGGCAGACCGGCCCGCAACTGCGCGACCGCACCCGCCGGGTCCTGGCCAAGGTCGACGCCGATGCCCTGGAGCGCCGCCGCCGCGAGCGGGAGCGGCAGGCCGACGTCCGGGTGCAGGACACCGGCGACGGCATGAGCGCGCTGGTCACCGACCTGCCCACCCCCGACGCGCACGCCTGCGCCGACGCCGTGCGCCGGCACGCCGACGCACAGCGCGCCGGTGGTGATCCCCGGCCGATCGGCGTGATCCGCGCCGAGGTGGTCCGCGACCTCATCCTGCGCCCGTGGGACACCTCCCGTCCTCCGGTCACCGCGCACCTGACCGTGCACGCCGACCTGCCGGCCCTCGACCCCGCCGGCCCCGACCAGCCCGCCGCGGAAATCAACGGCGACGTGGTCACCGCCGCACAGTCCCGCGAGCTGCTGGAGAAGCTGAACATGCTGGGTGTGCACCCGGCACCGCGCGGCGGCAGCGTGCAGGTCGCCGTCCACGACCCGGCGACCGGCCGGCTGATCGCGGTGGCCACCCGCCGCGAGCTGCGTCGCGCTGCCGAGGGCCCCCGCCGCCGGCGCCGCGGACGCACGGCCGGTGCGTCGCCATGTCGACCAGCCGACACGTCGACGTGTCCACCTGTCGAGGAGCCGACGGGTCGGCGGGTCGACGAGTCGACGCGCCTCCCGGCCGGCGGGCCCGGTCTGCGCGCTCCCGCGCCGACGCACCGCTACCGGCCGCGGGCCGCCCAGCGCCGGTTCGTCGATGCCCGCGACCGCCGCTGCCGCTGGCCCGGCTGCCGCCGACCACCGGCGCGGCGCGATCACGACCACGTCATCCCGCACGCCGAGGGCGGCCCCACCGACTGCTGGAACCTCTGCTGTCTGTGCCGCACCCACCACCGGATCAAGACGTTCGCTGCCGGCTGGTCCTTCACGCTGCTGCGCGACGGCCGGCTGCTGGTGCGCACACCCAGCGGGATCACCCGGATCAGCGCGCCACCGGGGTGGACGGCCGACCTCGAGCCCGACCCGCCGTGGCTCGAGGAGACCCATCCGCCCGACCCACTGCTGGACTGAGGACACGGTCGGGGGCCGGGGCACCGACCTCCGGCCCCCGCCGTGCGGTGCGTCATGCCACGCGGGTCAGACTCCGGACGTTGGAGGTCAGGGTGAGGGCCAGCCGGCGGCCGACCCGCAGGCCGTGATCGGCGAGGGCGTACGTCGCCTCGATGACGTCCTCCGGCCGGACGAGGGCAGCGGGCACGATGCTGCGGACGATCGTCGTGATGCCCTGGACGACACCCGCCACGGCCTCCTCGCTGCCCCTGGTGGCCTCCGCCAGCTGCCGCCGGGCCTGCTCCTGCTGGCGGAGCTCCGCCAACAGGTCCGCCCGGGTGGAGGTCAGCAACCGGTGGACGTGCTGGTCGTCCGTCTCACCGTCGCGCGTGGGTGGCGAGTTCCCCGGCGACGAGCTGCCGTTCACGCTGGCCCATGTTCCTCCTGGGTCTCGGCGAGCTCTGCCAGCTCGCTCTCCGACGCTGCCTGCAGCCCGACGTCCTCCTGCGTCGAGGCGTCGGATCCGCGGTCGGCCGCTTCCGCGAGTCGGTGTCCTGGGACGTCGACGTGGTCGCGGTGTCCGGTCCGGTCATGGGAGTCCTCCTGTGCTCGGTCCATCGGGAGCTCCAGCGTCCGCGCGGCGGGTGAACGGCAGTAGCGTCGCGGGCACACACCCGGCGAGACGGCGTCGAACTCGCGTACCGGGGTCGGGAGCACGCCGCCGATCCCCACGACGCGCCCCCGGGCGTTGCGTCCCGGGGGCCGCGCGAGGACGCTGATGCCGCGGCGATGCCGCCGGAGCACCGCCGCCGGAAGAACTCCAGCGACCTGGAGAGGAGCGGTGCCATGTACGCACGCTCGACCACCATCCATGGCAACCCACAGTCCGTCGACGAGGGGACCGCCTACGTCCGCGACGAGGTGATGCCCGCCGTCCGCGGCATGGACGGCTGCGTCGGCCTGTCCATGCTCGCCGACCCGGAGACCGGGATGTGCATCGTGACGACCTCCTGGCGCGACCGGGAGGCGATGCAGGCCAGCGCCGAGGGCGTCCGGGCGATGCGCGACCGGGCGAGGGAGGTCTTCGGCGGCGAGTTCGAGGTGCGGGAGTGGGAGGTGTCGGCCATGCACCGCCGGCACGAGGCCCACCACGGCGCCTGCACCCGCGTGACCTGGCTGCGCGGCGACCCCGGCGCCATGGAACGCAGCATCGACACCTTCCGCATGAGCCTGCTGCCGCGGCTGGACGACCTCGCCGGCTTCTGCAGCGTCAGCCTCATGACGCACGCCGCGGAGGGCATGGCCGTCTCGGCGGTCACCTACGACAGCCGGGAGGACATGGTCCAGACCCGCGACCACGCCCGCGCGCTGCGCGACGAGTTCGCCCCGGCGATGGGCCTGGCCGTCACCGACGTCCGGGAGTTCGACCTCGTCCTCGCCCACCTGCGGGTCCCCGAGACGGTCTGACCGCCACCGGGCCGGTGCACGCCCGCCGTGCACCGGCCGGCACCACCTCAGCGAGAGGAGAGGACGTGTACGCCCGCACCACCACCGTTCGCGGCAACCCGGGAGCGATCGACGACGGGGTCGCCTTCCTGCGGCACAGGGTCATGCCCGCCGTCGAGGGGCTGCCCGGCTACGTGGGCCTGTCGATGCTGGCCGACCGCGACTCCGGCCGCAGCATCATCACCACGTCCTGGACCGACGAGGCGGCTTGCACCGCAACTGGCGAGCAACTGCGGCCCCTGGGGGCCCGCGCCGCCGAGATCCTCGGCGGACGACCGGAGCTGCAGACGTGGGAGATCGCGGTCCTGCACCGGGTGCACGAGGCGCCGGACGGCGCCTGCACGCGGGTCACCTGGACCCGGACCGACCCGGACCGGATGGAGCAGGTCCTCGACGCCTACCTGATGAGCCTGCTCCCGAGGCTCGAGGAGATGGACGGCTTCTGCAGCGCCAGCCTGCTCGTCGACCGCCGGGAGGGGCGGGGCGCCGGTTCGGTCACCTACGCCGACCGCGCGAGCCTGCTGCGCTCCCGGACCAACGCCACGGCGCTCCGGGAGGAGTTCACCGCCGCGATGGGCACCCAGGTCCTCGAGGTGGCCGAGTTCGACCTCGTCCTCGCCCACCTGCGGGTACCCGAGACCGTGTGATCGGCGCGGGGCCGGCCGGAGGACGCCGGCCGGCCCCACCGGCCTCCCTGCAGGGGCCCGCCGTGGCCCCGTCCCGGGCCGGCCCCGTCCAGAGGCTCGCCGCGGCCCCGTCCCGGGTCACGCCCCGAGCGTGCGAGGGGTGGGGAGGACGGGGTCCTTCCACGGTGCGGGGCAGGGAGCGGCCCCCTTGCAGGGGCCCGCCGCGAGCTTGCGAGTGGCGGGGGGCAAGGGGGCCCTCTTTCAGACCACCCGGGTCAGCGCCGGCCAGAGACCGTCGCCGCCCTGGGCGAGCAGCCCCACACCGAGCACCTGCGACCACGCCAGTTCCGACCCGGCCTCGTCGCGCCACGACCACAGCCGCCGCGTCAGGTGGTGCAGCTTGTGCTCCTGGGTGAACCCGATGGCGCCGTGCACCTGGTGCGCCAGCCGGGCCACCACCTCCACCGCCGCTCCCGCGCGCACCTTCGCCGCCGCCGCGGCCAGGACGACGTCCTCGCCTCGCCCCAGCGTCTGCACGGCGGCGTCGACCAGCGCGCTCACCGCCGTGACCTCGCCGGCCATCTGCGCCAGCTGCATCTGCACGGCCTGGAACTTCCCCAGCGGCCGGCCGAACTGGTGCCGCTCCCCGGCGTACTGCACCGTCCAGGCCAGCACCTGCTCCAGGGCCGCCGCCAGCTGCACCGCCCGCGCCAGCGCGAACCGCGCCCGCACCTCGTCCGCCTGCGTCGCGCTGAGCAGCGCACCCGAGGCCGGCACCGAG
>JALYNA010000332.1 GCA_030773455.1 Actinomycetota bacterium | reverse complement strand
GCTCTTCCCCGGCCTATCCCTCGGATCTGACCGATGCGCAGTGGGCGCTGATCGAGCCGCTGATGCCGGTGCTCAGCACCCGCGGGCGCGGGACGCGCGGCGGCCGCCCGGCCAAGTACTCCCGCCGCCGGATCGTTGACGCGATCCTCTACCTGGATCGGACGGGCTGTTCGTGGCGACAGTTGCCGCCCGACTTCCCCCCGTGGGAGACGGTCTACTACTACTTCCAGCGCTGGGCGGCTGACGGGACCACCGACCGGATCCACGACGCGCTGCGCGACGCGGCCCGCGATGCCGCCGGCCGCGATCCGGCTGCGTCGGCCGGCGCGGTGGACTCCCAGACGGTGCCCGGCGCTTCAACCGTCGGCAAGGACTCCCGCGGCTATGACGCGGGCAAGAAGGTCAACGGCCGCAAGCGGCATCTGGTGGTCGACACCATGGGCCTGCTCATGGTCGTGCTGGTGACCGCGGCCAGCGTGCAAGACCGCGACGGCGGCGTGCGGGTCCTGGACCGGGCCAAGATGGCCATGCCGTCGCTGGTCCTGATCTGGGCCGAGGGCGCCTACAGCCGCCGAGTCCAGGACTTCGCGCACCGAGCGCTGCGCATCCTGGTGCAGGTGGTGGCCAAGCTGGTCGGCCAACAGGGCTTCGTGCCGCTGCCGCGCCGGTGGGTGGTCGAGCGCACGCACGCCTGGATCACCGGGCACCGCCGGATGAGCCGGGACTACGAACGGCTGCCCACCCACTCCGAAGCGATGATCAAGTGGGCCATGATCGGCCTGATGGCCCGCCGCCTCGCGCCCGCTCCCGGCCGCCGTCCCTGGCAACCGGCGCGCGCCGCCTAACCCCTTTCTCAACACGTTGTCAGTACCGGTCCCCGGCGCCGAGGACGACCGCGTCGTACCCGCGCGCGCCCACCGGTGGACCCGTAGCTTCTCCGTGCCGCCGCGGCCGATGCGGTCAGCCGGTCCCGTCGTCCTCCTGGTCGGTCTGCTGCTGGTTGTCCGTCTCGGCGTCCTCGCAGAGCTGCCGTTCGTTCGCGCCCGCCTCGGCGCCGTTGCACTCGCCCTCGCCCCGGTCCAGGTTGGAGTTGCTGCCGCACCCGGCCAGCGCGCCGGCGAGAGCCAGCACGACCACGGGTCGCTTGAGATCCATGACCGCTGCGTGCCCCGCGGCACGCCCGGTGAACCCCGCCCGTTCCAGGGGTCCCGCACGTCGCCGGTGGCCTGCGGTGTTGAGTCGGAACTCCACCGAATAACCGCCAGGTAATTGTCACGACCGGGTCACGGCTCTTACGGTAAGTACATCCGCCGGGGCGTTCCGTCACCAGCCTGGGTGACACTCCGCGGATGCCGCCGAGCCCGTGCTCTCTTCCTCGGGAGCGCGGGGCCGGGACCTCCGAACCACTGGGGTGCAGCACCCGGCAGCGCGGCCGGAGGCGTCGGGCCACGTCAGCCCGAACGTCAGCTGACCCGGTAGGCGGCCGTGGATGAACGGAGTGCCGCCGCACCATGGCGACCCCTCGCACCGCCCGCGCCGCTCTCGTCCTGGCCGGCGCCCTCGGCCTCGCGTTCGCCCCGGTCCCGGCCGGCGCGGAGGAGCCGGACAGCGCCGCGGAGGCCGCGGCCCTCGTCGCCGCCCGCGGCCACGAGCTGGAGGTCCTGACCGAGGAGTTCAACGAGGCGCGCGAGCTGCTGGTCGGCCAGCAGGCGGCCGCCCACGCCTCGGCCGCCGCGGTGGCCGAGGCCGAGACGGCGGTCGCCCGGGCGCAGGACTCCGTCGTGGGGATCGCCTGCACCGCCTTCACCGGCGAGAGCATGGGGTCCTTCCACGCGCTGATGACCAGCGAGTCCGCCGACGAGTTCGTCAACCGGGTCACCCTGCTGCAGGCCGTGGCCGGCCACCAGGGCGAGCTGCTCGACGCGGCCGTCGCCGCGGGCGAGGCCGCCACGCGGGCGCGGGTCGTGGCCGACCGGGCCGCCGTCGAGGCACAGCAGCAGTACGACGCGGTCGCCCGCCAGCAGGCCGACCTGCAGGCCCAGATCGCCGGGTACCAGGCCGACTACGCCCGGCTGTCCGCCGACGAGCGGCGGGCCGCGCTCGAGGCGGCCACGGCCGCGCACGGCGCCGGCGAGGGTGCCCGGGCCAGCCGCATCGAGCGCGAGGCGCCGGTCGCGTCGGCCTCCGCACCCGTGGTGGCCGCCAGCGGCGCGGTCCAGGCGGCGATCGACCGCGCGCTGGCCCAGCTCGGCAAGCCCTACCTCTGAGCCGCGGGCGGTCCGAACGCATTCGACTGCTCGGGCCTGGTGCAGTACGCCTTCGATGCGGCCGGGCTCGACCTGCCGCACTCCAGCCGCATGCAGTCCTCGATGGGCAGCCCGGTCTCCCGCGGCGAGGCGCGCCCCGGCGACCTGGTCGCCTTCTACAGCCCGGTCAGCCACATCGGCATCTATCTGGGCAACGGGAAGATGGTGCACGCCCCGACGTCCGGTGACGTCGTCAAGATCTCCAGCGTGGACGTCATGGGCGGGACGCCGAAGTTCAACCGCATCATCGCCTGAAGCCCCCGCCCCCCGCGGCCGTGATCATCGGCGGGTGGCGGTCGCCATCGGCGTGTTGAGCAGCCAACCGCCGATGATCACGGCCGGTCTACGGCCTGCAGCAGGCCCCACACGAAGCGGGCGCGGATGCCGCCGGGCAGGTGAACGTCCCAGCGGGTGACGACGCCCGGGTCCACGCTGCGCGCCCCGCGCAGGCCGACCACGTCGTCCAGCGTGTGCTCCCAGACCCGCAGCCGGGCCGGCGTGGCCCGCGGCACCGGGGAGCCCGGCGCCCACACCAGGTGCTCCTGCAGCACGCTGCCGCCCGGGCCGGAGAGCACCTCCCAGTACAGGTGCGGCCACAGCGGTACCGGCCAGCGGCGCACCCGGAGGTCGAGGTCGCCGAAGCGGCGGTCCTCGGTCTCCTCCGGAGGGCCCAGGACGGCGGAGCGCAACGCCAGCCCGCGCGGTGCCCGCGGCGAGTGCTGCAGCGCCTGCCAGCGGGTGCGCGCCGTGTGCGCCTCGGCCCGGGTCGCGCCCAGCCGGGGCAGCGCCTCGGCCACCAGGTCCGGCCGCAGGTCGGCCATCCGGCGCAGCAGCACCAGGCAGAACTCGCGCCGCGCCAGACCCCGCACGGGCCGGAAGCCTGCCAGCCCGGGTGGCCGGACTCACCGAGCCCGGCACGGCCCGCGTGCCCCCGCGTCGGGGACCATGGAGCCGGTGAGCCCCCGCGCCGTCGCCCTCGCCTTCCGTGCTGTCGCCCTCGCCGAGGCGTGCTCCTGGGTCGGGCTGCTGGCCGGCATGTTCGTGAAGTACGTGCTGGCGACCTCCGAGCGCGGGGTGCAGATCTTCGGCCCGATCCACGGCGGCATCTTCATCGCCTACCTGGTCGTCGCCGTCGTAGCCGCGCGGGTCCTGCGCTGGAACGCGGTCGCCACGCTGCTCGCCCTCGCCGCGTCAGTGCCCCCGCTTGCCACCCTGTGGTTCGACCGCTGGGCCACCCGCACCGGCCGGCTGCCCGTGCCCGAGGCCGCGCCGACCTCCTGATCCGCGGCTCGCTACGGTCCCCGGTCATGCCGGAGCCCGTCCTGCCCTCCACCGCCCGCCTGCTGCTCGCCCGCACCGCCCGGGCCCAGCGCGACGGCCGGGCGCCGAGCCTGGTCGCGGGCGTCGTGCGGGACGGTGGACTCTCCTGGTCGGCCGGCCGCGGCGACGTCCCCGAGCCGCACACCGACGTCCAGTACCGGCTCGGCTCGATCAGCAAGACGGTCACCGCGGTCGCCGTCCTCCGGCTGCGCGACGAGGGCCGGGTGCACCTCGACGACCCGCTGGACCGGCACGTGCCCGGCACCCCGCTCGGCGACCGCACCGTCGGCCAGCTGCTCTCCCACCTCGCCGGAGCCGCCGCGGAGAGCCCGGGCGCGTGGTGGGAGCGGGCGCCCGGCGGGTCGCTCGAGGACCTGCAGCTCGGCGCCGAGCACGTGGTCCTCGGCGCCGCGCGCCGCTTCCACTACTCCAACCTCGGCTTCGGCCTGCTCGGGGAGCTCGTTGCCCGGCTGCGCGGGCGGCCGTGGGAGGACGTCGTCGGCACCGAAGTGCTCAGCCCCCTGGGTATGGCGCGGACGACGCCGCGGCCGGTCGCCTCCGCCGCCGAGGGGCGGGCGGTGCACCCGTGGGCCGACGTCGTCCTGCCCGAGCCCGAGCACGACGCGGGCGTGATGGCCGCCGCCGGGCAACTGTGGGCCACGCTGGCCGACCTGGGGCGCTTCGCCGCCTTCCTGCTCGGCGACACCGGCGGCGTGCTCGACCCCGCCACGCTGGAGGAGATGACCGTGCCCGCCGGCGTCGACCCCTCGGCGCCCGGCTGGTCGGCGTACGGGCTGGGCCTGCAGGTGCTGCGGGTCGACGGGCGCACGCTGGTGGGTCACGGCGGCTCGATGCCCGGTTTCCTGGCCGGCGTCCTCGTCGACCGCGAGGAGGGCGCCGGGGCGGTCTCGCTGGCCAACACCACCAGCGGGCTCGATCCGCTGCTGCCGGGCCTGCTGGCGGACCTGCGCGCCGCCGAGCCGCGGGTCGTCGAGGCCTGGGCCCCCTCGCCGCCGCCGGTCCCGCTGGAGGCGCTCGGCATCTGGTTCTGGGGCCCGGCGCCGCACGTGCTGCGCGCGCTGCCCGGCGGGCTGCTGCACCTCGGCCCGATGCCCGGCCGCCCCGGGCGAGCCAGCCGCTTCGCGCGCCGGGACGACGGCACGTGGGTGGGCCTGGACGGCTACTACGCCGGCGAGCCGCTGCGCATCGCCCGCGACCACCTCGACCTGGGCGCCTTCGTCTTCACCCGCACGCCCTATGACCCCGACGCCCCGGTGCCCGGCGGTGTGGACGAGGGCGGCTGGCGCGCCTGACGCAGGCATTGGAACCAATGCATACGGTCCGGGACCCGAGGACGCATGCATTGGTTCCTATGCCTCTGGCCCCTCAGAGGCGGTCGAAGGCGTCCATCGTTGTCTTCACCACGGCGCCGTAGGCCAGGTGCGGGACGATGTCGCTGGCCCAGTCGGTCGCCGACCAGGTGCGCGGGTCGGTGATGCCGAGGGCGGTCATCGGCCCGTTCGCGGCGACCAGCACGCCGAGCGTGGTCAGCAGCGTGCCAACCAGCGGCTGCGACCGGAATCCGGCCGCCCGCACCAGCCCGACGACGACGCCGACGCCCACGCCGGCCACCAGCCCGGTCATCGGGCCCAGGCCCTGCACCCGGTTGGACCGCGTCTCCTCGTCCCCGGGGATCGGCACGTGCGCCTTCTCGGCCAGTGCCTCCACCGTCTTCTCCGGGGTGGAGCTCGTGCCGCGACCGCGGACCACCATGTCCAGGTAGGTCACAGCGTTGAGCGCGGTGCTGCCCGCGGCCCCGGCGGCCGCCCCGCGTAGGGCCCAGCCCGCCACGCTGATGCCGCGTCGTCCCTTGCCGATGGTCCCCAGCGGGGTGCGCTTCGCCATGCGCCCGCTCTACCCCCGTGGACGGGCTGCGTACACGCAGCTCAGCCCGGCGCCGGGCGGCAGAGGAACTCGGCGACCAGCCGGGCGCAGCGCTCGACGGTGTCGGCGTGCTGCACCTCGTAGCCGTGGGTCGACAGCGTCGGCAGCGACAGCAGCGCCGCCCGGGCGGACTGGCCGCTGCTCTTGGCCCGGCTGGCATCGGAGTCGTAGGACTCCCAGATCGCCGCCCGCGGGTCCACGCCCAGCTCCCGGCCCAAGGCCATGAGGTGGTCGGCGACCGGCTTGTCGTAGACCACGGAGTCGTCGGCGTAGGCGACGACCGGGCCGGAGTCGACCGGGACGTCGTACTCGGCCTCGGCCGGGCCGACGTCGAGCGCGAGGGTGAGGTCGCCGGGCAGCGTCCGGCTGGCGTAGGCCGCGCCGATCCCGCCATCTCCTCGCCGGCGGTGCAGACGAGATAGGCGTCGGCCGGCGGACGGTGACCCTCCTCCCGCATCCGGCGGGCGGCCGAGACCAGCGCGGTGAGCGCGGCGCGGTCGTCGAGGACGTAGCAGCCGACGAAGTCGCCGAACTCCACCAGCGTGCGGCGGCTGCGGGGCACGCAGACCCGCGTGCCGGGGTGCACGCCGGCGGCGTCCAGCTCCTCGGCGGTCCGGCCGGTGAAGGCGTACACGTCCGCCCAGGTCATGGCCCGGTCGCCGGCGTCGGGCTTGGTCTGCTAGACCTGCGCGGTCTCCTGGGTGGTGTGCTCGGAGCCGAGCAGCAGGACGGCGGTGAGCTGCTCGGCGTCCCCGAGGACGGTGAGCCGACCGAGGCCGAAGTTGCCCGGGTACATCGTCCCCAGCTGGGACAGCCG